>NZ_JBIRVR010000012.1:0-229969 GCF_044387105.1 Streptomyces sp. NPDC020379 | reverse complement strand
CGACCCGAGACGCTGATCGAACGCGACCGGAACAGACCACAGCGACCACAGCCTCAATACAGAGAGTGACCACCCGATGTAAAGGAACAAGGTCAGGCACATCCGGCGGTGAGAAGGCGGGCGGGCCGTGAGGTTTCGGCGGGGTGGGGAGCAGGCGCTTCGGACGCATCCCGCCCGGGACGATCCCGCCCTGCCCGCCGCGCTGGAGGACGCTTGCATGGGGCGGTGGGAAGGGCCCCGGGATCTGCTCGCGGCGACCGGGGGCGACTGGGACCGGCGCGTCTTCCGGCTCCAGGTGCTGGCGCGGGCCGGCGCGACGCTGCGGTTCGCGGACACCTGGGCGCGGGCCGAGCCCGGGTCCGCCGACGCGCTCGCGCTGCTGGCGCACGTGCGGGCGCTGCGGTCGATGATCCGCGGGGTGGACGGGGGCCGCGCGGAGATGGAGCGGTCCTGGGCCACGTGCCTGGCCGCCGCCGAGGCCGCTCCGGCGGACCCCTCCCCCTGGGTGGTGATGCTCGCCCTGATCCGGGTGCACGCCCCCGGCCGGGAGATGCTGCGGCAGGTGTGGGCCGAGGTGGTGGCCCGTGATCCGTACAACCGGGAGGCGCACCACGAGGTCCTCACCTATCTCTTCGCGCGGAACCACGGTTCGGGCGCGGAGATGTTCCACTGGGCGCAGGAGCGGGCGGACACCGCGCCCAAGGGGCTGCCGATCGCGGTGCTGCCGCTGGTGGCGGTGGCGGAGTCGCACCGGCAGCGGACGCGGACCGAGACCGGCGGCCACGGCCTGAGCATCCACCCCTGGATCGACTGCCCGCACATCGACCAGGTGCTGGAGAACTGGTGGCACCACCGGCCGCCGCGCCCGCACGCGCAGTTCATGGACGACGCGAACCATCTGGCGCACGCGCTCGCCTTCGCCGGGCGCCATGCCGAGGCGTACGACGTCTTCCGGGCGATCGGGCCGTACGCCACCGATGAGCCCTGGTCGTCCTGCGGGGACGCGCCGGAGCTCTTCCTCCGGCACCGGGCGTGGGCGGCCCGCGCCGTCCGGCCCGGGAGCGAACGGCACACCTGACGAAAACGGAACACCTGAAAAAGAAGAAGCGCACCGCACATTCCTTGACCGCCGTTCATCGGAACGATCACGAGAGAGAGAATCGCGTGCCACTCGACGTACCCGGCGTTTCCGACGAAGAGCGTCTGCGACAGCTCGGCTATACCCAGGTGCTGGCCCGGCGGATGTCCGGGTTCGCGAATTTCGCCGTCTCGTTCACGATCATCTCGGTCCTCTCCGGGTGCATGACGATGTACGGCTTCGGCATGCGGACCGGCGGCCCGGCGATGCTCATGTGGGGCTGGGTCGGTGTCGGTGCGATGACGCTGGTCGTCGGGCTGGCGATGGCGGAGGTGTGCTCCTCCTATCCGACCTCGGCGGGGCTGTATTTCTGGGCGCACCGGATGGCGCCCGAGCGGTCGCGGGCGGCGTGGGCGTGGTTCACCGGGTGGTTCAACGTGCTGGGGCAGATCGCGTGCACCGCCGGCGTCGATTTCGGGGCGGCGTCCTTCCTCAACGCCTATCTGGACCTTCAGTTCGGTGTCGCGGCGACGCCCGGCCACACGATCGCCCTTTTCGGTGCCGTGCTCGTGCTGCACGCCCTGCTGAACACCTTCGGCGTCCGGCTGGTCGCCTTTCTGAATTCCGTGAGCGTGTGGTGGCATCTGCTGGGTGTGCTGCTGATCGTCGGGGCGCTGGCCTTCGTGCCGGACGGGCACCGGTCGACGTCGTTCGTCTTCACGCGTTTCGTGAACGACACGGGCTGGGGCTCGGGCCTTTATGTGGGGCTGCTGTCGTTGCTGGTGGCGCAGTACACCTTCACCGGCTACGACGCGTCCGCCCATATGACGGAGGAGACGAACGACGCCTCGGTGTCCGGGCCGCGGGGCATCGTGCGCTCGATCTGGGTGTCGTGGATCGCGGGTTTCGTGCTGCTGGCCGGGATGACGTACGCGATCCAGGACTGGGCGGGCTCGGTGGGCACCGGGACCGGGGTGCCGCCGGCGCAGATCTTCATGGACGCGCTGGGCGCCTCGGCGGGGAAGCTGCTGCTGCTCGTGGTGATCGTCGCGCAGCTGTTCTGCGGGATGGCGTCGGTGACGGCCAACTCCCGGATGATCTACGCGTTCTCGCGGGACGGCGCGCTGCCCTTCGCGCGGGTCTGGCACCGGATCAACCCGCAGACGCGCACGCCCACCAACGCGGTGTGGCTGGCGGCACTCGGCGCCTTCCTGCTGGGGCTGCCGTATCTGGTCAACTCCACGGCGTACGCGGCGGTCACCTCGATCGCCACGATCGGCCTCTACATCGCCTACGCGGTGCCGACCCTGCTGCGGCTCCGCAAGGGCGCGGCGTTCGAGCGCGGGCCGTGGCACCTGGGGCGGTGGTCGAGGCCGGTCGGGATCACCGCGATCTCCTGGGTGGCGGTGATCACGGTGCTGTTCATGCTGCCGCAGTCCGGGCCCGTCACCGTCGACACGTTCAACTACGCGCCGATCGCGGTGGCCGCGGTGGTGGGCTTCGCGGGCGTGTGGTGGCTGGTGTCGGCCCGCCACTGGTTCCTGGACCCGCGGCACCCGCGGCACGCGGCGCCCGCCGGGCGGCAGGCCGGACCGCCGCCGATGGACGCGTTCCGCTGGTAGCCCCGGTCGCGGACGGACCCGCCGCGTGCGGTGCGGCGGGTCCGCGGGATCGGTTCCGCGTGCGGGCGGCGAAGGGTGTCAGATCTTGGGGTAGCCGAAGGCGTAACCCCGCTCCTTGAGCCAGGGGATGATCTGGTCGAGGGCGGCCACGGTCTGGCCGCGGTTACCGCCTCCGTCGTGGAAGAGGATGGTGGGCCCGTCCCGCAGGCCCTGGTGCACGGCGTCGACGATCCGCTCGACGCCGGGGTTGGTCCAGTCACGCGTGTCGACGTTCCAGCCGAGCGGGCGCATCCCGTGGGAGGCCGCGACCTCGCGGCTGTACGGGGTGAACGCGCCGCCGGGAGCGCGGTAGTAGAGCACCCGGGCACCGGGGCCCGCCGCGTCCAGGATCATCTGCTGGGCGTCGAGGACCTGTTGCCGCTGATAGGGCTCGGGGCGCTGGTCCATGGCCGTGTTGTGGTCCACGGAGTGGTCGCAGAGCCGGTGACCGGCGGCGACCACCTTTTTGACGAGCTCGGGATACTCCTTCGCGCGCGAGCCGATGATGCAGAAGGTGGCCTTCACGTCGTACTTCTTCAGTACGTCCAGCACCTTGGACGTCCAGATGGGTTCCGGACCGTCGTCTATGGTCAGGTTGACGGCCTTGCCCGGGGTCTCCGACTCGTGAGTGATCGCGTCCGACACCCGGGCCGGTGCGGCCGGTGCGGCCGGCGGCCGGGGCGAGGACGCCGCCCGCGCCGGGCTCCGCTCGCCGTCCTGGCGGTGTGCCGGTTTCCCCGGATCCTCCGTGGCCATGGCCACGCAACCCGGTATGGTCGCGGCGAGCGCCAGGATCGATACCGCCGTCATCACGACGTGCCGCGCGCGGGCGTTGAGACGTGCCATGAACTTCCCCTCCCTCGGTGCGAGTTGCCCCGCTGGTGCACAGCAAGGACGCCCATACCGAAAAGAAGGTTCCAACCGGTCACAAGACCTACACATCGCGTTATCGGCCCCAACGTCCTCCCCGGGCAAAGTGGAGTGACATCTTCCGGATCAGCTCCCCGCCGTCTCCCCCGCACCGTCGGCGATCACCGCCGCCACCTCCGCCCGGCGCGCCGCCTCCTCGGCGGCGAAGCGCCGGGCGTCGAGCCGCTCGGCCGCCTCCTCGTCCTGGGCCATGAGGAGGTCGAGGCTGCTGTCGCCGAGTTCGAGCACGCCCATGTCGACGTACGCGCGCTGGAGCCGCTCGCCCCACAGGCCGATGTCCTTCACACAGGGGACGATGCGGCTGAAGAGCAGCTTCCGGAAGAGCCGCAGGAATTCCGACCGTTCGCTGAGCTCGACGGCGTCGGCCTGCGGTATGCCGAAATCGGTGAGCACCACCTCTCCGCGCAGCCGGTCCCGCATCAAGTAACAGCCCTCGATGACGAATTCCTCGCGCTCGCGGCGCTCGGCATCGGTCAGCTGCCGGTAGTGGTCGCGCAGCGCCATGCGGCCGAAGGCGACGTGGCGGGCCTCGTCCTGCATGACGTACGCGAGGATCTGCTTCGGCAGCGGCTTGTCCGTGGTGTCGCGCAGCATGCCGAAGGCGGCGAGGGCGAGGCCCTCGATGAGCACCTGCATCCCCAGACAGGGCATGTCCCAGCGCGAGTCCCGCAGGGTGTCGTCCAGCAGCGAGGCGAGGCTGTCGTCGATGGGGTAGAGCAGCCCGACCTTCTCCCGCAGGAAGCGGCTGTAGATCTCCGCGTGCCGGGCCTCGTCCATGACCTGGGTCGCGGAGTAGAACTTCGCGTCCAGGTCGGGCACGGACTCCACGATGCGCGCCGCGCACACCATGGCGCCCTGCTCGCCGTGCAGGAACTGGCTGAACTGCCAGGAGGCGTAGCGGCGGCGCAGCTCGCGCTTGTCGGCCTCACTCATCCGCGCCCAGTAAGGGGTGCCGTGGACGGGCAGGTTCTGGTCCGGGACGCCGAGCGGGTCGCAGGGGTCGACGGGCAGGTCCCAGTCGATCCGGGTGACGGCGTCCCACTGCTTGTCCTTGCCCTTCTGATAGAGGGCCAGGAGGTTGTCCCTGCCGCCCCCGTAGTCCCAGGCGAAGCGGGCGGCGCCGGTGGCGGGCACCGCCCAGGTGGAGTCTTCCGGGTCGTGGGCGTAGGAGTTCCGCTGTGTGAGATCCCGCGTCGTCATGACGCCTCCCGTCCCTGATGTGGCCCGCATGTCCCTTGCGCGGGTGGACAGTTGGCAGGCTCACACGGTGGTTACCGCCGGGTCAATGACCGGGTGGCCGGTCCTGTGCGCGTAAGCCGGAAGCTTGCGCGAGGGGGATTGACGTCCTTGCTGACAAGCAGTCTCATAAGCGGGTGACCGCGGGTAACCGACAGACGAGGTGTCCTCAGCCATGACCACCGAGACCGCACGAGAGCCGCTCCGGGACGCGCTCGGCCTGCTCAAGGACCGCGAGAGCACGGCCGAACGCCTGCTGGAGTCCTCGGCGAAGCACTCCTTCGACCCCGACACCGAACTGGACTGGGACGCGCCCCTCGAAGAGGGCAAGTGGTTCTGGCCGCCCGAGCTGCTCTCCCTCTACGGCACCCCGATGTGGCGGAGAATGCCGGAGGAGCAGCGCCTGGAGCTCTCCCGGCACGAGGCCGCGTCGCTCGCCTCGCTGGGCATCTGGTTCGAGATCATCCTCATGCAGCTGCTGGTCCGGCACATCTACGACAAGCCGGTCGGCAGCGCGCACGTCCGCTACGCGCTCACCGAGATAGCCGACGAGTGCAGGCACTCCAAGATGTTCGCCCGCATGGTCGAGAAGTCGGGTGCGCCCACCTATCCGGTCTCCGGGCTGCATCACAATCTGGCCAGGATTCTCAAGTCCGTCTCCACCACGCCCGGTTCCTTCGCCTGCACCCTCCTCGGCGAGGAGATCCTCGACTACATGCAGCGCCTGACCTTCCCCGACGAGCGCGTGCAGAGCGTCGTCCGCGGCGCCACCCGCATCCACGTCGTGGAGGAGGCGCGCCACGTCCGCTACGCGCGCGAGGAACTGCGCCGCCAGATGGTGACCTGCCCGCGCTGGGAGGCGGGCCTGACCCGGCTGAGCTCCGGCGAGGCGGCCCGCGTCTTCTCCCTCGCGTTCGTCAACCCCGCCGTCTATACGAACGTGGGCCTCGACCGCCGCGAGGCCGTCGCCCAGGTGCGGGCGAGCAGCCACCGGCGGGAGGTCATGCAGGCGGGCGCGAAGCGGCTGACGGACTTCCTGGACGAGATCGGGGTGATGCGCGGGGTCGGGCGACGGCTCTGGCAGAGCTCCGGCCTGCTCGCGCGGCCCTGACACGGCCCGGCCCGCCGGCGCGGACGTGCGGATACGCTGCCGTACATGAACGGCAGCGGAACCGCACCGACTCCGTCCCCCCGCTCCACCTACCGCAGGCTCAGCGTCGAGGAACGCCGCACCCAGCTGATCGCCGCCGCGCTCGCGCTCTTCGCGCACCGCGCGCCCGAGGACGTCTCCCTGGACGAGGTCGCGGCCGCCGCCGAGGTGTCACGGCCGCTCGTCTACCGCTACTTCCCCGGCGGCAAGCCCCAGCTCTACGAGGCCGCGCTGCGCAGCGCCGCGGACGATCTCCAACTGTGCTTCGCCGAACCGCAGTCCGGCCCGCTCACCGGCCGGCTGTCCGCCGCCCTCGACCGCTACCTCGGCTTCGTCGACCAGCACGACGCGGGCTTCAGCGCCCTGCTCCAGGGCGGCAGCGTCGTCGAGACCTCCCGCACGGGCGCGATCGTCGACGGCGTCCGCCGGGCCGCCGCCGAGCAGGTCCTCACCCACCTGCGGGTCCGCCGGCCGGGCCCCCGGCTGCGGATGATGGTCCGCACATGGATCACGGCGGTCGAGGCGGCGTCCCTGATCTGGCTGGACGAGGGCAAGCAGCCGCCGCTGCCCGAGCTGCGCGACTGGCTGGTCGACGAGTTCCTGGCCCTCCTGCTGGCCACCGGGGCGGGCGACGAGCAGGTGGGCCGGGTGGTCGAGGCCGTCCTGTCCCTGGAGGCACCGGACGGCCGCGCGGGAACGCTGGCGCGCCGCGTCACGCCGATGCTCTCGGCTGCGGAGCACCTGCTGCGGCGGCGGCCCCGGGCCGATGTCAGACCCCCCTCGTAGGCTCGTGAGCATGCTCGTGAACCGCGCTTTCGTACCGCCCGAGCTCGTCGACGGCCGCGAGGGGGGTGGCTGGCCCTGGACCGTGCCGTGTGTGAAGGAGCTCGTCGGTGAGGGGATCGCCTTCGACGCCCCGGTCACCTTCCTCGTCGGGGAGAACGGGTCGGGCAAGTCGACCGTCGTCGAGGCGATAGCGGAGGCGTACGGGCTGGACGGGCGCGGCGGCCGGGCCGGGCGGAAGTACGGGAACGACCGGCCGCCGTCGGTGCTCGGCGGCGCCGTGCGCCTGGACCTGACCTCGGCCGGCACCCGCATGATGACCGGCCCGCGGACGCGGAAGAAGGGCTATTTCCTGCGGGCCGAGACCGCGTTCGGCCTGATGGAGACGGTGTGGGGGCTGCCGGGCTACTGGGAGGAGAACACCTCGGAGATGAGCCACGGCGAGGGCTTCCTGACCGTCTTCGAGGCGATGTTCAAGCAGCCGGGGCTCTATGTGATGGACGAGCCGGAGGCGGCGCTGTCCTTCGCCTCCTGCCTGCGGCTCGTCGCGCTGATGCACCGGCTGGGCCGTTCGGGTGCCCAGGTGATCTGCGCGACCCACTCCCCCGTGCTCGCGTCGACGCCCGGCGCGCGGATCCTGGAGGTCGGGGAGCACGGCATCACGCCCGTGGAGTGGAGCGAGCTGCTGCTCGTCGACCACTGGCGGCGGTATCTGAGCGAGCCGGAGGCGTATCTCCGGCACCTCATACCGCGCGACGAGCGCGACTGACCCGCGCGGGCGGCCCTACGGACGCGGGACCCCGGCCGGGGCTGACGCAGACTGGTGGTGTGAGAAGCGAAGATACGCCCTTCGTGGGCGGCCCCCTGGACGGGCGCGTACTGCCGGTACTGCTCGGGCTCTCCGGGCACCCGCCGAAGACCTATGAGATCCCCGTGCCGGACGGAAACGGGGGGACCGAGGTCGTACATGTGTACAGACGTGTCCAGGCGGGCACGACGAAGCGGCTGGGGCTGCACAAGGGCTGGAAGTACGAGTACGACCCGGATGGCACCCCCGGCGGCGGCCTCACATGGCCCTGGTCGCGCCCCGGCGCGTAAGGCGGCCCGGACGGCGGTGGCGCGCGCCCGCCGAACGGGTGACGGCAGGGGAACCAGGGGGTGAGCAGGTTAGGCGGATTCGCCCACCCCACTGCCGTAACGGCGGCCACCATGGCACGATCCTCCTTGGGCTGACGATCACGCCCACGCATCGGAGGTGTGCCTGTGTCAGGACGGTTCGTGCGCGCTGTCTGCACGGCGGCGCTGATAGCCGGCGCCGCGTCGGTCGCGCTGCCCGCGCCCATGGCGTCGGCGGCCCCCGCCGACCCGCCCGACCAGCCCGTGAGCTCCCTGCTCTCCCAGCTCCAGTCGCTCTACCGCAAGACCGAGGAAGCGACGGAGAAGTACAACGCCACCGAGGAGCGCCTGAAGAAGCAGCGCGACCAGGTGAAGAAGATAGACGAGCAGCTGGCCGACGCGCGGATCGCGCTCACCGGCAGCCGGGACGCCGCCGGGCGGCTCGCCCGGGAGCAGTACCAGGGCAGCAGCGGCACCCTCTCCCCGTACATGGGCTTCCTCTTCAGCGCCGACCCCCAGCAGGCCCTCGACCGGGGCCACCAGCTCCAGCGGGCCGCCGGGCAGCGCGCCGCGACCGTCGGCCGGCTCACGGAGAACGAGAAGCGGGCCGCGGACCTCGCGGGCAAGGCGCAGGACGCCCTCAACGCCCAGCAGACACTCGCCGCCCAGCAGAAGCAACAGCGCGACGATGTGCGCAAGAGCCTCGACCAGGTCGAGAAGATGCTGGCCTCGCTCACCGGTGAGCAGCTCTCCGAGCTCCGCAAGCTGGAGCAGAAGGACATCGGCGAGGCCCAGCGCAAGCTGCTCGCCTCCGGGCGGCTCGGGAGATCGGCCATGCCGTCCGCCCTCGGCGGGAAGGCGCTGGAGTACGCGTACCAGCAGATAGGCAAGCCCTATGTGTGGGGCGCGGCCGGCCCCGAGTCCTTCGACTGCTCCGGCCTCACCTCGCAGGCATGGGCCCACGCGGGTGACATCATCCCGCGGACGAGCCAGGAGCAGTGGAAGTCCCTGCCGAAGGTGCCGCTGGACCGGATCCGCCCCGGTGACCTCGTGGTCTATTTCGAGGGGGCGACGCATGTCGCGATCTACATCGGCAACGGCCTCGTCATACAGGCACCCCGTCCCGGGGCGACGGTGAAGGTCTCGCCGATCGCGGCGAATCCGCTGCTGGGGGTGGTGCGGCCGGACGCGGATGCTCCGCCGTTGCGGGCCTACGATCCGCCGGCCGCCCTGCCGAGGGGTTCGGCGGGCGGGTCCGATGCGGGGTACGGGGGGTCGGGGGCGCCGTCCTGAGCGCTGGGGTGCGCGCGCCTGCGGCGGGCTTTTCCCCGGCCCCGCCCCTTCCCGAAACCGGGGAGACCCCGGACCCCCAGCAACACGCTTCGCGCGTTGTCCTCAAACGCCGGACGGGCTGAGTGTGCTGGTTATGGTCCGCACCATCAGCCCGTCCGGCGTTTGAGGACGCGCCCCCACGCGGCGGAGCCGCACATCAGACGCGGCCGGGAAGGGGCGGGGCCGGGGAAATGCCTCCCGCCACGCTCGCCACGTACCGCTCCGCCCGTTCCGCGTCGAAGAAGAAGCCTTCCAGATCCGACGGATCGTCGTAGCCACGGGCCAACCGGTCCGCCACGGCGTCGAAGCTGGCGGCCGCCGTCATCAGCGTCAGCACATGCTCCGGCACCGGGCCGAGCATCGCGTTCGTCCAGCGGGTCGTGTGCCGGGCGGATGCCCAGTGGCGGTCGAACGTGGCCCGCATCCACGCCTCGTCGAAGGGCGCCTCCCCCCGCTCCACGATCGACGCGAGGTAGGAGGCGGCGCACTTGGCGGCGGAGCTGGCGCCCTGGCCGGTGACGGGGTCGTCGGCGACGACCGTGTCCGCGACGCCCAGGACGAGGCCGCCCGAGGGCAGCCGGGCCACGGGGTGCCGGACGGTCGGGACGTGACGGGCTGCCAGCGTGGCGTTGGCGTCGGTCAGTTCGACCTCCGTGGCGCGCGCGTATTCCCAAGGGGCGAACCGTTCCAGCAGCTCCAGCGAGCGGGCCAGGTGCCCGCTCGGGCCCGCCGTCTCCCGGAAGACGTCCAGCGGGCCGCCGGGCAGGCCCTCCCAGAGCAGGAGGTCGGCGCGGCCGGAGAGGGTGAGGGTGGGGATGACGAAGAGCTCGCCGACGCCGGGGACGAGGGTGCAGCGGACCGCTTCGAGGGCGGGGTGCTCGGGGCGGGGGGCGAGCCCGTGCACACAGGCGACGGCGAGGGCGCGCTGCGGGGTGGAGTGCGGGGAGCGGGCCGCGTCCCGGCCGAACAGGGACGCCAGCTCGCCCCGGCCCACGGCGGCCAGCACCAGGTCGTAACGCCCGGCGAGGACGTCGAGGTCGGAGACGGTCGCGGCGTGGATGACGAGCCGGCCGCCGCGCTCGGCGAAGGTGTCCAGCCAGCCGGCCGTCTTGACCCGGCGGTCGACGGACTGCGCGCAGCCGTCGAGCCTGCCGAGCCAGTCGACCAGCCGGGTGCGGCCGCCGCTCTCCGTCTCGGGACCGGCCACCGAGACGCCGAGCCCCTCGATGCGCGGGGCCCGGTCCGTCCAGAAGTCCAGCCCGAGCTCGCTCTCGTGGCGCAGCGCCGTCGGGAAGAGGCACTGGGGTGCCATGATCCGGCCGGCCCGCACCTCGTCGGCGGTGCGGTGGGACATCAGGGTCACGTCGTACCCCTTGGCCTGGAGGCCGAGGGCCAGTTGGAGTCCGGACTGGCCCGCTCCGACGATGAGGATCCGGCGCATGGGTGAAGCTCCTTCGTACGGGCGTGGCGCCGCGCCGCACCGGGCGGGGTGTGGCGGTTATCCGGGTGTGGCGTCGAGGGCCCGGCCGACGAGGATCAGCAGGGTGTCGACGACCGCGACCCGCTGCCGGGCGTCCATCTGGATCAGGGGCACCTGGCGGGGCAGGGCGAGGGCCTCGCGCACCTCTTCCGGTTCGTGGCGCTCGGCGCCCTCGAACTGGTTGACGGCGACGATGTAGGGCAGGCCCGCGCTGTCGAAGTAGTCGAGGGCGGGGAAGCAGTCGGCCAGCCGCCGGGTGTCGGCCATGACGACCGCGCCGATGGCGCCGCGCACCAGGTCGTCCCACATGAACCAGAACCGCTCCTGGCCGGGGGTGCCGAAGAGATAGAGCACCAGGTCGGTGTCGAGGGTGATGCGCCCGAAGTCCATGGCGACCGTGGTCGTCGTCTTCTCCGGGGTGGCGCTGCGGTCGTCGACGGACTCGCCCGCGACCGTCATGACCGCCTCGGTCCGCAGCGGGGTGATCTCGGAGACGGAGCCGACGAAGGTCGTCTTGCCGACGCCGAAGCCGCCCGCCACGACGATCTTCGTGGCGTGCGGGGCGCGGCTGCGGTCGGTCTGCCAGCCGCGGGGGGTGTCGGGGGCGGCGGGCGGTCCCCCGCGCGTCGGGTCCTCGCTGCGCACGGCGAGGGCCGCCCTCCGGGGATCGGCTTCAGAGCCTGTGAAGTCCACCCAGCACCCTTTCCAGCAGCGCGCGGTCGGGCCGGCCCGTGCCGTGGCCCGTGTCGAAGACGCGGATCCTGCCCTGGTCGGCCAGTTCGAGGAGCAGCACCCGGACCACCCCCAGGGGCATTTTCAGCAGTGCGGCGATCTCCGCCACCGAGCGCAGCCGGAAGCAGAGTTCGACGATGGCGCGGGCCTCGGGCAGCGGCCGCACCTCAGGGACGGAGCGGGGCGGCAGCGGCGCGCCGCCGCCCGGTGGCTCCGGCTCGGGCGGTAGGTCTGGCGGTGCGTCGCCCGGGGCATCGTCCGGGGCGTCGAGCGCGGCCACGAACGTCTCCACGAGCAGCACCCGGCACCGGCGCGGCCGGCTGCCGGTGAGGGAGTAGGGGCGTACGCGGGCGGGTTTGCGGCAGAGCACCGCCTGGCTCATTCGACCGCCTCCACCGACTGCCGTAGCTCCCTGCGGAGTTCGGGGGTGAGCACGTGTCCGGCCCGGCCGACGAAGAGCGCCATCTGATAGGCGATGACGCTCATGTCGCAGTCGGGGTCCGCGTGCACGCCCAGGAGCGAGCCATCGCTGATCGTCATCACGAACAGGCTCCCGTCTTCCATGGCGACCATCGTCTGCTTGACGACGCCGCCGTCCATCAGGCAGGCGGCTCCCGTCGTCAGGCTGCCCAGGCCCGCCACGATCGTGGCGAGGTCGCCGGTGGAGCCGCGGGGTCCGGCGGGCCGGTCGAGGCCGGGCCGGGGGGTCCGCTCGGGGTCGGAGGAGAGCAGCAGCAGGCCGTCCGAGGAGACGACGGCGACGGACCGTACGCCCGGCACCTCGTCGACGAGACCGGCCAGCAGCCAGTGCAGGTTGCGGGCTTCGTGGCTCAGCCCGTAGACGGCGGGGCCGACAGGTGTGACGGGAGTCGCCTCCCGGGAAAATGCAGTCAACCGCGTGCCTCCTCGACAGTGCCGCCCTGAGCAGACGGCCCCGCTTGGTTCGATTCAGTGGTGCGTCCCGCGAACTCCGCCACGGCGTCGCGGCGTCCCTCGGCCGCGCCCCGCTGGAATCCGGCGAGCTTGCGCCGCAGGGCCTCCGCGTCGACGCCCTGGCGCAGCTGGGGCGCCTCGGCCCGCTGCGGTACGGACTGGGGGGTGCGGCGGGGCAGGCCGTTGCCGGTGACCTGGGCGGAGCCCTGGCCGGGGACGGTGGGCGCGAAGGCGGCGGGGTCGCCGAGCGCCGACGGCCGGGCGTGCCGTCCCACCACGGGTGCCGCGGGCGGCGGGCCGGTGGGCCGTATCCCGTCCGGGAGGTGGCCGGTGGGCGGATCCGCCGGGTGGACGGGCAGGGGGGAAAGGGGCGGCAGGGAGGCGGGGGCGGCGTGCGCGCGGTGCCGGCTCCCGGGCACCGGGGGCGCGCTGGTCTCGGCGATGGAGCCGGGGAGGTGGATCGGGGGTGCGGCCGCGGCGCCCGGTACGGGCGGGGTGTCGCCGAGGCCGGTGACGGTCGGGGGCCCGTCGGCCAGGAGCGCGGCGGGCAGCACGACGACGGCCGCGATGCCGCCCGTGGTCTGCTCGCGCAGCTGGACGCGGATGCCGTGCCGGGCGGCGAGCCGCGCGACCACGTACAGACCGAGGCCCGGCGCCTGGCCGGTGTCGGCCGGGTGGGCGTCCATGCCGCCCCGGGAGCGCCCCGCCCGTGCGGCCCCGCCCGCCGGGGCGGTGGGGGGCGGGCCGTCCGGGTCGGGGGCGGCGAGCAGGGCGTTGAACTCGGCGAGCCGGTCGGGGGCGATGCCGATGCCCTCGTCCTGCACGGACAGCGCGATGTCGCCGGTCTCCAGGAGCCAGCCGGAGAGCTGCACCTGGGCATCGGGCGGGGAGAACGTCGTGGCGTTCTCCAGGAGTTCGGCCACGAGGTGGCTGACGTCCTCGGACGCGTGGCCGAAGAGCCGGGCGTGCGGGGGCAGCGACTGGATACGGACGCGCTGATACCGCTCGATCTCGCCCGCCGAGGCCCGCAGGACGTCGAGCAGCGGTACGGGCTCGGGCCGCCCGGTGACGCTCTCGGTGCCCGCGAGGACGAGGAGATTCTCGCTGTTGCGGCGCATGCGGGTGGCGAGGTGGTCGAGCGTGAAGAGGGTCTCCAGGCGCTCGGGGTCGGTCTCGTGGGTCTCCATGCCCTCGATGACGGCGAGTTGACGCTCGACGAGGCCGAGGGTGCGCAGGGAGAGCCCGACGAAGAGGCCGCGGGCCCGCTCGGCCGCGTCACCGGGGTGCTCGGCGGTGCGGGCGGCCGCCTCCTCCGCCAGCTGCCCGGCGAGCTCCTGGTGCCGCTCACGCAGGGCGTCGTGCTCCTCGGCGAGCAGATGGCGGGCGGCGATGAGGCGGGTGCGCTCGCCTTCGAGGACGGCGATGCGCTCCTGCTGGCGGACGGCCGTCTCGTGGAGGAGGTCGACGGCCCGCGCGGTCTCGGCGAATTCGTCGTCGCGGCCCTTGAAGCCGATCGGCTTCTCGGCGACGGGGTCGGCGCAGACGCGGCGCGCGCCGAGCCGCAGCGAGGTGAGCGGCCGGGTGATGGAGCGGGCCGTCCGTACGCCGGTGAAGAGGGCGACGATCAGGCACGCGAGGAACAGCCCGGCGCGCAGCTCCAGCGCGGCGAGCGCGTCATGGCGCTGTGCCGCGGCGCGGTCGGCCTGATTGGCGGCGAGGTCGGACTCGGCCTGGCGCATCAGGTCCAGGCGGGAGCTGAGCGCCGAGCGCACGGGCTCGACGGGCTCGGCGGCCAGCTCCGCGGCGGTGACCTGGGGACGGGTGAGCCGCGTGGTGTGGTCCGCGGCGGCGGTGACATCGGGGCCGCTGACCGTACCGGCGTACGCCTCGCGGGACTTGGCGCTCGCCTGCCGGTCGAAATCGGCGAGCGCGTCCTTCTCCGCGGCGGCGGTGTGCTGGGCCGCGAAGACGAGGGCCGCGTCGCCGTGCGCGGCGATGGCGCCCAGCAGCAGGGCGCGGGTGGCGGAGTCCTCCTCGACGGCGCGGCCGAGGGCGGGGAGGGCCGCGGCGTCGCCCCCGGCGCCGCCGTGCAGGGCCACGGTGTCGGCGACGCCGTGCAGCGCCTGGACGATGCCGGTGTAGGCGGTGAAGACGGCCAGGGCGTCGTCACTGTCGAGCGCCTGGTGGCGTGCGGCGGTGAGGGCGTCGAGCCGGTCGCGCAGGGAGGCGGGGGCGGCCGGCCGGAAGTCCTCGATCTCCTGGTCCACATGGGCGCGTTGGGTCTTGATCGCGGCCGCTTCCGCCTTGTCGGACCGGCCGCCCGCGACGTACTGCGTCGCGGCGTCGCGCTCGTCCGCGAGGGAGTGGGCGAGGCCGAGGGCCGGTCCGTCGGCGTCGGCGAGGGCCGCGAGCCGCTCGGCGCGGCCTAGTTCGCGGGTGGCGTCCACGGCGCCGAAGGTGCTCGCCGCGAGCACGGTGAGGGCGGTGACCGCGACGGAGGCGGTCAGCCGGTTACGCACGCGGGCGGTGCGCTCCCGCACCGCCGAGGACTGCCGCTCCCGCTCGCCGCCCCGCGGCCGCTTCTTCCGCACCGGTGCTCTCATTCCACTCTCGCCTGCCCCACCCCTGGTACGGATTTGACCCTTTCAGCACCTCTGAGGAGAGGGTGCCCTTCGCCCACCCGGCCACTCGAACGAGTGAACCCAGTCCGGGAATTGACTCGCGATGCTTCACTCATCGCATACGGGCCAGGTCAGCACGTCACCTGGAGAACGCGGCATGTGCCTCCAGGATGCGCACCCGCACGACTTGATTTCCGGCATCCGGCACACTGGCCCCATGCGCATCGAACTCGCCACCCAGCCGGGGGATCCCCACCACCCGAACGAGGACTTTGCCTCCGTCGCCCTGCCGGCCTCGGGGCACGGTGGCGCGCTCGTACTGCTGGACGGGGTGACCCCGCCGCCCTCCGGGGACACCGGCTGCGCCCACGGTGTCCCCTGGTTCACCGCGCGGCTCGGCGGCGCCCTCCTGGAACTCGCCGTCTCACGCCCCGGTCACGCGCTCGCCGACTGCCTCGCGGAGGCGATCTCCCGCACGGCGGACGCCCATCGCGCCACGTGCGACCTCGCCCACCGCCGCACGCCCCAGGCCACCGTCGTCGTGGCTCGCTGGGACGACGAGCGCGTGGAGCATCTCGTCCTCTCCGACTCCGTCCTCCTCGTCGAGGCACCCGACGGCACGGTGAGGGCGGTCCTCGACGACCGCATCGACCGGCTGCGCGCACGGGGCCCCGTGACGGACGCGCAACGCAACGCGCCCGGCGGCTTCTTCACCGCCGCCGCCTCACCCTCGGTCGCCGAGCTGGCGGTGACGGGCGCCACCCCGCGCGCGTCCGTACGGTCGCTGGCGGCGCTCACGGACGGGGCGGGGCGATGGGTGGAGGTCTTCGGGGAGGGGGATTGGCCGGCGTGTTTCGGGCTGCTGTCGAAGGAGGGGCCGCAGGCGCTGATCGACGCGGTTCGCTGTGCGGAGTCGGATCCGGTGCGGCGGGGGTTGGTGCGGGGGAAGGGGCATGACGATGCGGCGGTGGTGTTCGCGGAGCTCTAGCCGTTGGCGGCGGTTCGGTCCCGGGGTGCGGCTCGGCTGCGCCTGCGGCGGGCTCTTTCCCCGGCCCCGCCCCTTCCCGAAACCGGGGCACGCGCCCCGGACCCCCGGCTGCGGATCCGTTGCCGCCTGCGGCGGAGAGCGCCCTTCGGGCGCGTCCTCAAACGCCGGACGGGCTGATTGTGCGGACCGTAGCCAGCGAATTCAGCCCGTCCGGCGTTTGAGGACGCGGCCGCAGGCCGCTCCCGCCGCAGGCGCAGCCGACCCGCACCCGAACGCCGCCCTACCCCTCCGCGCTCGCGTTCAACTGACGGAGCAGACGCGCCAGTTCGGCGATCTCCCGGGGATCCCAGTCCGAGAGCTTGCGCACATGATGAGCGCGTCGCGCGTCGCGGACGCGCGTGAAGCGGGCGCGGCCCTCGTCCGTGATGCGGACCAGGGACGCGCGGCCGTCGGCGGGGTCGGGGGTCCGGGCGACGAGCCCGAGGTCGCCGAGGGCGCGCAGCTGCCGGCTCATGGTCGCCTTGCCGACGCCGAAGTACGCCGCGAGATCCGTCGCACGCTGCTCCCCCGCGTCCTCCAGCCGGACGAGGAGGCCATAGGCGGCCGCCTCCAGTTCGGGGTGGACGGCGCGGGCCATCTCGCCGGAGGAGGCGCGGGCGCGGCGGAGGAAGACGGCCAGTTCGCGTTCCAGTGCGAGGTAAGCCTGGTCCACACCATTGCCGTCCTCGGGGTGCGGGGGAGTCGTCTGGTGCACGTCGAGGCCCTCTCCGGCTTTCCGGCTGCTGAAAATTTTCGTGGACCGCGGCACATAGCCGCAGCTCCGTAAGTATTTCGCAGGATGGGACCGGCAACAGCACCGCGTCCCTGTGAGGCCGACGCGTCCGTGCTCGATATTTTGGGTATGACATGGTCACACCAACGTAGTCGTGTCCTACGGCACTCCCCCCACACAGCTCCCCGGAGTCCGCCATGCCCGAGCTCAGACCCGCTCCGCCGCGCCGGCAGTCCCCCACGGCTGCCGGCGTCCGCATCCCCCTGCTCTCCCTGCTCACCGCCCTGCTGACCCTGGTCGTCGCACTGCCCGGCACCGCGCTCGCCGCCTCCCCCACGCCGGGCGGCAAGCGCCCCGCCCACCCCGAGCGGGACTGGCTCGGCTCCACCGTCCGCCGCCACGAGCCGCAGCCGGGCCGCACGCCTCCCCCCTCGCTCACCGCCTCCGTCGAGGGCGTCGACGTCAGCAGCCACAACGGGAACGTCCCCTGGTCCACGCTCTGGGACAGCGGCAACCGCTTCGCCTATGTGAAGGCCACCGAGGGCACGAGCTACACCAATCCGTATTTCGCCCAGCAGTACGACGGCTCCTACGACGCCGGAATGATCCGCGGCTCCTATCATTTCGCTCTGCCCGACAATTCCAGCGGCGCCGCCCAGGCCGCCTATTTCGCGACGCACGGCGGCGGCTGGTCCGGTGACGGCAAGACGCTGCCGGGGGTGCTCGACATCGAGTACAACCCCTACGGCTCGGTCTGCTACGGCATGAGCGGGAGCGCGCTGAGGAGCTGGATCGCGGACTTCCTCCGTACGTACCGCGCGCGCACCGGCCGCGACGCGATGATCTACACCGCGACGGGCTGGTGGAAGCAGTGCACCGGCAACTACGGCGGCTTCGGCTCCGTCAACCCCCTGTGGATCCCGCGCTACGGCTCGTCGGCCGGCGAGCTCCCGGCGGGCTGGGGCTTCCACACCGTCTGGCAGTACACCGACACCGGACCGACCGTCGGTGACCACAACCGCTTCAACGGCTCCTACAGCCGCCTCCAGGCACTGGCCGGCGGCTGAACCGCACCACCATCCGCCCGCAAGAGCGCCGGGCCCCCGCACATCGGCGGCGGGGGCCCGGTTCGTTGTCCCACCTCACGCGTCAGCCGCAGGAACCCGCCGGGCGGGTGCGGGTGACCAGGTCGGTGTAGCCGGTGGTGCCGTCGAGCCACACCACCTGCTTGCCGCCCACCGCCGCGGCCGACGACTGCTCACCGCGGTTGCAGGAGACCCGCGCCCGCGCGGGATCGGTCGAGCCGTCCGCCGCGAACTGGTAGAGCTTCGGCAGCGCCTCGTTGCCGGTCGCGGTCTCCGGCGGCAGCGAGGTGACCGTCACGGCGCTCTCCGAGGCCGTCAGGTCGAGGGGGAAGAGCGACTGCGGGCCCTGCTCCTTGCTGAGGTCGGTCACGCCCGTACCGTCGAGGTTCGCCCGCCGCACCGCCGAGCTCCCCTTGCCCTGGGCGTCGAACTCGTGCGCCAGCCAGAAGACGTGCGTGCCGTTGATGCCGGTCTGGCCGATCGCCGAGGGCCTGCGGTTCCCGCCCGTCCGCGTCACCGTGCCCGTCTTCGGGTCCAGCACCTCGGTGACGGACTGGAAGTCGTCGCCCTGCGAGGTGATCCGGGCATAGGCGATCCGGCCGCCGCCGACCGACGGCATGGCCGTCTCGGTGTCGTCGCGCCGGCCGTCCACCCAGGTCGGGGCCTTGTCACCGGGGCGCAGGTAGCCGACGTGGCGGGCACCGAAACCGCTCTGCTCCTCCAGGACCACGACGTCGCCCTCGACGCGCACCGCGTTGATCCCCGCGCTGGAATAGAGCTTCTTGACGGGTCCCCCCGCGAGCGGGCGGGACAGCACGTCCATGCCGTCCTTGCCGACCGCGACCCACACCACGGTCCTGCCGTCCGTGGCCGGGTAGGCGTGGTAGCGCCCGTCGTTGGGGCTGATCAGCTTCGGGGAGCCCGAGCCGTCCGCGCGGCCCGCCCAGATCGAGTACGCCTCGGAGCCGTCGTCGTTGGACCGCGACGCGGCCCACCAGCCGCCGCCCGCGCCCACGCCGGTGCCCGCGGTGTTCAGCCTGCCGGACAGCACGTCGGTGTCGACGCCGAGGGCCTGCTCCCAGTTGGGCACGATGCCACGGGCGTTGAAGGAGCGTGTGACGGTGTTCAGGTCCTTGGCAGAGACCCCGAGCGACTTCGCGGCGGCGATCACCGCCTCACGGCCCTCGGTGAAGCCGTCCAGCGGGGTCATGTACTCCGTGAGCGCCTTGTAGACGATCCTGTCCGCGAGCGTGCGGCCCACGTCCCGGCGGATGTTCCACAGCGCGCCGGAGAAGAGGGTGGAGTTCATGTGCACGCCACCGTTGTCGGTGGAGAAGCCCACGCCGACGAAGTTCTTGGACGTCGTCTTCCCGTCGTTCAGGTCACGGAAGGCGCACTGCCGCGGGGTCTTCGTACGGCAGAGGTCGCCGCCCAGCAGACCCGCGTCCGGGTCGTCCATGGACATGCCGGCGGCGTCCACGGCGATGGAGTTGCCGAAGTAGTCGGCGAGCGCCTCGTTGAGGGCGCCGGACTGGCCCGCGTAGACGAGGTCGGCGGAGTTCTCCACGACGCCGTGCGTCATCTCGTGGCCGACGACGTCGAGGTCGGCGGAGAGCGTCTTGTACTCCTCGTCGCCGCCGCCGTACACCATCTTGGTGCCGTCCCAGAAGGCGTTGACGTACGCGCCGCCGAACCGCGTCACGCCGACCAGGGAGTTGATGGCCATGCCGCGGCCGTCCAGGCTGTTCCGGCCGTGGACCTTCTTGTAGTAGTCGTAGACCTTGCCCGCCGCCCAGTGGGCGTCGACGGCGCCCGACTCGGTCGCGTCCTTGCCGAAGTTCGGGCCGGGCGAGCCGAACTCCTTGATGCCGGCGGGCCAGTTGCCGGACGCCTCGCTGACGTCCTTGCCGCGCGCGTCCCAGGTGGAGATCAGGTTCTTGGTGGAGTCCCACATCCGGGAGTAGTCGCGCATGACGTACTCGTTGCGGGCGGTGTCCTTGAAGAGCCCGAGCTCGACGGTGGTGCCGTCGTACTTCACGCCGGAGCCCGCGATGCCGGGGCTCACGCCGTCCGCGGGCTTCGCGGGGCTCTTCGCCGCGGCCGCGGCGGTCTTCGCGGACGCCGTGGCGGCGGACCTGCCCGTGCTTTCGTCCCCGAAGGTCTTGATGCCGCTGTACTGGAGCACCGGGAAGCCGGCCCTGGCGTCGATGTAGACCTCGCGCAGCACGGGCCGGCCGTCGGCCGGGTCGGTGCCGCGCACGGTGACGTGGTGTGTGAGGACGCCGGGCCCCTTGGGCACGACCACCAGGCCGCGCGCGGTGCCGCTCAGGGACCGCGCCGCCTTGGGCCCGGTGCCGAGCCAGGTGCCGCCGAGCTCGCGCAGCGTCGCCTCGACGGCCCGCCGCACCGCGAGCTCCTCGCTCACCTCGGCCTTGGTGCCGGCCTTCAGACCGGTGAAATACTTCCCGGAGGTGCCGGTGACGACGCGCTTGCCGTCCTTCTTCTCCATCCGTACGACGTACTGCCCGCCGAGGACGTCCACGCCCCCGTACTTCTGCTGGAGCCGGACGATCTCGTCCCGGCCCGAGGCCGCCGTCCGCACGGGCCGCAGATCGCGCCCCGGGGCCGCGATGTGATAGCGGCTCTGCTTGTCCGCGAGGTGTTCACGCGCGGCGTCGACCGCGCTGCCGCTCGCCCGCACGCCTTCCCGGATGCCGTCGACCAGGGAGGGGGTGGAGGTTCCCTTCCCCGGAATCACCTCACCGGGAGCCTTGGCGGACGCGGCGACGGCCTGCCCCGGCACCGCGCTCACGACAAGGGCGGCAACGCCCATCAGCGCTGCCGCCCCTGCTATGCCGCTCTTCGCGGCCGATCTGCCTGAACGTGCTCTGGATTTGCGCAAGGTTGATCCCCCTCGTACGTCCGGAACATGTGCGGTCGGGGCACATGCAACCGGTGGGACGAGGGTTGAACAATGATGCGTAAGGCCGTGGGGACGGCTTTCGGCCGTGCGGCGATCCGCTCAGTCGCGGGGGAACGATGAGGTACGCCGGAACGCCCGCCAGCGCGAAAGCATCCTTCTTCGGCCCGTAGTCATTCCTCGCGGTGTTCTTGGAAATCACCTCGGCGACGAACTCGACGTCCTCGTAATGCCGGCGCCCCTGGTGGTCCCGGACCGCCCCCTCCTTGAGCGCCGCCACATCACAGCAGAATCCGTTCAGATGGCCAGGGAAGTCGATACGAACGTCGGACGCGATACGGCTCTTGGGATACTGGGCCGACAGCTGCAAGGCGATGCCGAAGATAATCTGCCAGTGGGTTTGCCGTTGCCGCGACATGAAGATGGCCCCCTCGACGATCTCTGCCTTGTAGCGCTCGGGGAGAGGGAACCGCTCCAGCCAGTCGAACAGCATGTCCAGGCTGAGCTCATCGCTGTCGGCCATCTCGATCGCTCCTCCCCGCCACCCACGAACGTGGGCAGCGGGGTAGTGCAACGATATGCACGGGAAACGGACACGCGACCGAGGCCCGGCCCGCCCGCGTCAGCTGCCAGGACCTCCGGGGGAGGGGGAAGTTCACGTCGAACTTGACCGGAAAGCGTTGCGGGGGCGTGCCCGAAGTGAGCGCTGTTGGGCGCGGGTTCGTCGCCGCCTGCGGCGGGGCGCCCTGCGGGCACGGCAGGCGGCACCGCCCGGCATACCAAAGATCACGCCGGCAGAATGCTCGTCACCTGCCCCTGCGGAAAGTCCAGAGGATCGCCCTCCGCCCTGATGTCGCCGGCTCCGCCGCCCCGGCAGGGCGGCGACGGGGAGGGAATCATGGCGCCGGCGCTCGTCGCGGGGCTCGGGGCGGCGCAC
Organism: Streptomyces sp. NPDC020379; assembly: GCF_044387105.1. Taxonomy (NCBI): domain Bacteria; kingdom Bacillati; phylum Actinomycetota; class Actinomycetes; order Kitasatosporales; family Streptomycetaceae; genus Streptomyces; species Streptomyces sp. NPDC020379. The sequence goes on along the minus strand of NZ_JBIRVR010000012.1, from coordinate 208,215 downwards.
GCCACCGCGGCCGCTTCCGGCCGCTACGCGGCGCAGGCCGGGCACGCGGGGCTGACGGCCGCGCGGTCCGTCGCGCTCCAGTCCAATGACGCGGCACCTTGGCCCGGATGTACAACACCGGATGTACAGCAAGAGCCACCAACTCGTCTCCTCGACGCCACCGGCTCAGGTGAACGGCGGGTCGCACGACGCCCACGGCAACTGGCACCCGGTCCGGCACGTGAAGGTCCGCTGACCGGGCGGCGCGGGGAAACCGGTGCGGCCCCTGTCACGACGGCAGGGGCCGCACCGGTGCCGCTCGGGCTACGCCGCCATCACCACCTGCGAGGACGCCGGCTGGAGGGCGAGTTCCAGGACCTGGCGGACGTCCGCGACCGGGTGGACGTCGAGCGTGGAGAGGATCTCCTCCGGCACGTCGTCCAGGTCGGGCTCATTCCGCTTGGGGATGACGACCGTGGTCACCCCGGCCCTGTGCGCCGCGAGCAGCTTCTGCTTCACGCCGCCGACGGGCAGCACACGGCCGGTCAGCGAGACCTCGCCGGTCATCGCCACGTCGGGGCGCACCTGGCGGCCGGAGAGCAGGGAGGCGAGCGCCGTCGTCATCGTCACGCCCGCGCTCGGGCCGTCCTTGGGGACCGCGCCCGCGGGGACGTGGAGGTGGACGCCGCGCTCCTTGAAGTCGCCCACGGGGAGCTCCAGTTCGGCGCCGTGGGAGCGGAGGAAGGACAGCGCGATCTGCGCGGACTCCTTCATCACGTCGCCCAGCTGGCCGGTCAGGGTCAGGCCCGCGGCGCCCGTCTCGGGGTCGGCCAGCGACGCCTCCACGAAGAGGACGTCGCCGCCCGCCCCGGTGACCGCGAGGCCGGTCGCCACTCCCGGTACGGCCGTACGCCGCTCGGCCGGGTCCTGGGCGGATTCCGGCGTGTGGTGGGGGCGGCCGATCAGGGCGCGCAGATCGTCGGCGCCCAGGGTCACGGGCAGCTCGCGCTCGCCCAGTTCGTGCTGGGCGGCCACCTTGCGCAGCAGCCGGGAAAGGGCGCGCTCCAGGGTCCGTACGCCCGCCTCGCGGGTGTACTCGCCGGCCAGCTTGCGCAGTGCCTCGTCCGCCAGCCGCACCTCGTCGGCCGTCAGGCCGGCGCGCTCCAGCTGCCGGGGCAGCAGGTGGTCGCGGGCGATGACGACCTTCTCGTCCTCGGTGTAGCCGTCGAGACGGACGAGCTCCATGCGGTCGAGGAGGGCGTCGGGGATGGAGTCGAGGACGTTGGCCGTGGCCAGGAAGACGACGTCCGAGAGGTCGAGCTCGACCTCGAGGTAGTGGTCGCGGAAGGTGTGGTTCTGCGCCGGGTCCAGGACTTCGAGGAGGGCGGCCGCCGGGTCGCCGCGGAAGTCCGAGCCGACCTTGTCGATCTCGTCCAGGAGGACGACCGGGTTCATCGAGCCCGCCTCCTTGACGGCGCGGACGATACGGCCGGGGAGCGCGCCGACGTACGTGCGCCGGTGGCCGCGGATCTCCGCCTCGTCGCGCACGCCGCCGAGGGCGACCCGGACGAACTTGCGGCCCATGGCACGGGCCACGCTCTCCCCCAGCGAGGTCTTCCCGACGCCGGGCGGACCGACGAGCGCGAGCACCGCTCCCCCGCGTCGCCCGCCGATCACACCCAGCCCCCGGTCGGCACGCCGCTTGCGCACCGCCAGGTATTCGGTGATCCGTTCCTTGACGTCCGCGAGGCCCGCGTGATCCGCGTCGAGGACGGCCTTGGCGCCGGGGATGTCGTACGCGTCCTCGGTGCGCTCGTTCCAGGGCAGCTCCAGGACGGTGTCGAGCCAGGTGCGGATCCAGCCGCCCTCGGGGCTCTGGTCGGAGGCGCGCTCCAGCTTCTCGACCTCCTTGAGCGCGGCCTCGCGGACCTTCTCGGGCAGATCGGCGGCCTCGACGCGGGCGCGGTAGTCGTCCGGCTCGCTCTCCGGGTCACCGTTGAGGTCGGCGAGCTCCTTGCGGACGGCCTCCAGCTGGCGGCGGAGCAGGAACTCACGCTGCTGCTTGTCGACCCCCTCCTGCACGTCCTTGGCGATCGACTCGGCGACGTCCTGCTCGGCGAGGTGCTCGCTCAGCCAGGTGACGGCGAGCCGCAGCCGGGCCACCGGGTCGGCGGTCTCCAGCAGCTCGACGCGCTGGGCGACGGTGAGGAACGGGAGGTAACCGGAATTGTCGGCGAGCTGTGCCACGTCGTCGAGCTGCTGGACGCGGTCCACGACCTGCCAGGCACCGCGCTTGCGGAGCCAGCTGGTGGCGAGCGCCTTGTACTCCTTCATCAGCTCGGCGACCGCGCCGGGAAGGGGGTCGGGGGCGGTCTCCTCGATCCGGGTGCCCTCGACCCACAGCGCGGCCCCGGGCCCCGTCGTACCCGCCCCGATCCGGACGCGCCCCAGCCCTCGGATGAGCGCCCCGGGGTCCCCGTCGGAGAGCCGGCCGACCTGCTCCACGCGGCCGAGGGTGCCGGTGCCGACGTACGAACCGTCTACGCGCGGCACGAGCAGCACGAGCGGCTTGCCGGCCCCGTCACCCTCCCCGGCCCCGGCCTTGACCCCGGCCCCCGTCCCGTCCCCGGCAGCGGCTTGCGCGGCCTCGATGGCGGCTCGCACCTCGCTGTCGGAGAGGTCGAGAGGCACGACCATGCCCGGCAGTACGACCTCGTCGTCGAGGGGCAGGACGGGCAGGGTGAGCGGTGTGGACGTGAAAGCCATGATCTCCCCTTCGGCAGGCAAGTTGAGCTATGCCGACTCAATGCGTGAGGGGTGATGAATGTTCCCTCTGTTCGCTCTGGGCGATCGGGCTGGGGGTGGGGTGGGCGGAATCGTCCGTCGGAGGCGGATGCGGGTGCGTTTGCCGGGTGCGGGTTGTTTGCGCCTTGCGGTTCGGGTGGCCTCAAGCGCCGGCCGGGCTGGTTTGTGGGGGTTCGCCGTTGTCTGGTGCGGGTCCGTTGCCGCCTGCGGCGGAAGCGCCCTGCCGGGCTCGCTGTTGTCGGGTGCGGGTGTGTTGTGGTTGCGGTGGGGTGGCCTCAAGCGCCGGCCGGGCTGGGTTGGTGGTGGGTGCCGGGGGCGGGTCTTCCGGGCTGGGGACCTGGAACGCGGTGCGCTGCGGGTCACGCGCATGGAGTGCCCTGAAAACGCACCGCGTTCCAGAACCCCACCCTCCAGCCCCACCCCCTCCCACCGGAGGGCAAGTGCGGGGTGGCGGGGGCGCGCCATTCTTTTCTCTTTTCAGCCCGTCCGGCGCTTGAGGACAACGCGCGAAGCGTGTTGCGGGGGTCTGGGGGCTTGCCCCCAGTTTCGGGAAGGGGCGGGGCTGGGGAACAAACCAGCCCGTCCGGCGTTTGAGGACGCGGCCGCAGGCCGCTCCCGCCGCAGGCGGCGAACCGGCCCGCACGCCGGGGGCCTGGGGCACGCGCCCCCCACGCGGCGGAGCCGCACATCAGACGCAGCCGGGAAGGGGCGGGGCCGGGGAAAAAGCCCGCCGCAGGCGGCCACGCACCCCGCAGCCGGAGATCAGGGGCACACCCCAGCGCGGGGAGCGCGAAGCTGGGCCACAGCCCCCTCAGGCCCCCGCCGCCCCACCCCGGTCGCGGATGAAAGGGCCGCAAGCCATCCCCGTCAGCAGCGCTATCGGATGGCCCCAACTGGCCAGCGGATCCGCGAATTCGATCAAGTCCTGCGCGCAGAGAAGGACCGCGAAGCCGAGCAGCGCCCACCCCACCGGCCGGCGGAGGAGGACGGACAGGGCGCCTACGGAGGCCATCACGCCGAAGCTGATGCCGTAGTCGAGCCGGTGCAGCGATGCCTCCGGCAGGCGGCCCGCCGCGACCGCCCCGGCGACCGGGAGCTCCGTGGCGAGGGTGGCCAGGACATGGCCGAGGAGGAAGACACCCGCCGTGCGGGCGGGGCCTATGCGGCGTTCGAGCGAGCTGAGGACGACGGCGAAGAACAGGCCGTAGAGCGAATAGAGGCCGCCCGCCACCCACAGGGCACTGGCGACGAGGACCACGAGGGGCTGGTCGGCGAGGTGGGCGGCATCGGTGCTGGAGTCGCGCAGGAGCTGGTTGACGGTCGCCTCGTCGCCGAGTTCGGCGAAGAGCGCGGTCCCGAGCAGCACCAGTCCGTAGAGGAAGGTGAACGGCGTGCCGGTGGGGGTCGGCAGGACCCGCCGCGGCCAGCCCGGCCGGCGGAACCGGGGCCTGGTGGCCGTGGGAGCGACCGGCTCGCGTGGCGACGGGAGGCATACGGGCCCGGTGGCGGCCGGCGCGGCGGCCGGCACGGTCTCCGGCTCGGACGCGTGGCCGCCGCCAGGCGACATCGCGGGGTCAACCACAGTCACTCGGCCAGGCCCCTTTCCTGCTGCGCGATGGATCACGGGCGGCCCTGCCCCGGGCCTCACTCTCCGCCCTCACTGTGAACATTAAGGTCCCCAGTGGCCCGGCAAATCAACCTCTGGCCGTGACTCCCCTCACGAGCCTCAACCGAAGATCCGTCCGCTGCGTCCGCCGGGCCCCCGAGCTACGGAAGGCCCTGCCATGACCGATCAGGATGTCCGTCACGCGTCACCCGTCACCGTGGACCGCCGCGAGGGGCCGCACGGCGAGGTCGTCCTGCGCAGGAGGGGCGAGGTCTACGAGATCATCGCCAACGGCTGCTTCCTGATGGACACCTCCGACGGGCGCTCCGAGCGCCTTCTGGTCGACGCGGCCCTGGCCGCCCTGCCCGCCGGGCGGCGGGATCCGGCGGTGCTGATCGGCGGCCTGGGCGTCGGCTTCTCGCTGGCGCGGGCGGCCGAGGAGCCGCGCTGGGGGCGGATCTCCGTGGTGGAGCGCGAGGCGGCGGTGATCGACTGGCACCGGACCGGCCCGCTGGCCGCGTTCTCGGCACGGGCGCTGGCGGATGCCCGTACGGAGATCGTGCACACGGACCTCGTGCGGTACGTACGGACCGCCGCCGTCACCTACGACGCCCTGTGCCTGGACATCGACAACGGCCCCGGCTGGACCGTCACCGAGGACAACGGCGGGCTCTACTCCCCCGCCGGACTGCTGGCCTGCCGCGACCGGCTGGCGCCCGGCGGGGTGCTCGCCGTGTGGTCGGCGCGGCCGTCGGAGGCGTTCGAGGACGCGCTCCGGAATGCCGGGTTCGAAGGGGTAAGAACCGAAGAGATCGCCGTTGCCCGGGGCGTACCGGACGTAGTCCACCTCGCGCTTCGTGCCGCGTAGCCGTCCCCAGCCGCCTGCCCGTACTCTGCTTGCCACAGCCGCAGGACTGTGTGGAGATGCAGGCCACGGAAGACGCTAGGGGCGGGGCGCATGGAGCAGACACACATCGGCCCGAACGGTGCCGCGGCCTCCCCCGGGGCACAGCGCCGGGTGCTCGTCGTCGAGGACGACCGGACGATCGTCGACGCCATCGCGGCCCGGCTGCGGGCCGAGGGCTTCCAGGTGCGGACCGCCGGCGACGGCCCGGCGGCCGTGGACGCCGCCGAGGCGTGGCAGCCGGATCTGCTGGTCCTGGACGTGATGCTGCCGGGCTTCGACGGCCTGGAGGTGTGCCGCCGGGTGCAGGCGCAGCGGCCGGTGCCCGTGCTGATGCTCACCGCGCGCGACGACGAGACCGACATGCTCGTCGGCCTGGGCGTGGGCGCGGACGACTACATGACCAAGCCGTTCTCGATGCGGGAGCTGGCGGCGCGGGTGCATGTGCTGCTGCGGCGGGTGGAGCGGGCGGCGCTCGCCGCGCACACCCCGCGCACCGGCATCCTGCGGCTGGGCGAGCTGGAGATCGACCACGCGCAGCGCAGAGTCCGGGTGCGCGGCACCGACGTGCACCTGACTCCGACCGAGTTCGACCTGCTGGTCTGCCTGGCGAACACCCCGCGCGCCGTCCTCTCCCGCGAGCAGCTGCTCGCGGAGGTGTGGGACTGGGCGGATGCCTCCGGGACGCGGACCGTGGACAGTCACATCAAGGCGCTCCGCCGGAAGATCGGCGCGGAGCGGATCCGTACGGTCCACGGGGTCGGCTACGCGCTGGAGACCCCGGCGGCATGAGCGGCGGGACGGGCGGCGGGCCGGAGCGGGCCGCCGGTGCGGGGGGTGCCGTCCGGAGCCGGGCGGAGGGCCCGCAGGACCGCCATCCGTCGCCCGGGGGCCTGGGCGGCCGGGTCTGGGAGGCGCTGCGGCCCCTGGATCCCTACCGCTCGGTGAAGGCGGCGCTGGGCGCGCTGGTGATCGGGTCGGTGGTGATAACGACCTTCCTGGTCTTCGTGGCGCTCCACTCGGCGACCGAGCTCCGGGTGATCACCGTCTTCTCGATCATCGCCTCGCTGCTGATAACGCAGTTCGTGGCGCACGGCCTGACCGCGCCGCTGGACGAGATGACCGAGGTCACCCGGGCGATGGCGCAGGGTGACTACACCCGGCGGGTGGGTGCCGGGCGGCGGGACGAGTTCGGGGACCTGGCCACGGCCTTCAACCGGATGGCGGCCGACCTGGAGGCGGTGGACACCCACCGCAAGGAGCTGGTCGCGAATGTCTCGCACGAGCTGCGCACCCCGATCGCGGGGCTGCGGGCGGTGCTGGAGAACGTGGTGGACGGGGTCTCGGCCGCCGACCCGGAGACCATGCGCACCGCGCTGCGGCAGACCGAGCGGCTGGGCCGGCTGGTGGAGCAGCTGCTGGACCTGTCGCGGCTGGACAACGGGGTCGTGCCGCTGCACGCCCGGCGCTTCGAGGTGTGGCCGTATCTGGCGGGGGTGCTGAAGGAGGCGGGGATGGCCAACGGCTCGGGCTCCTCGCCGCACGCCCGCAAGGACGTCCATCTGCACCTGGACGTGTCACCGCCGGAGCTCACGGCGCACGCCGACGCGGAGCGGCTGCACCAGGTGGTGGCCAATCTGGTGGACAACGCCGTCAAACACAGCCCCCCGCACGGCCGGGTGACGGTGCGGGCGCGCCGGGGCGAGGGCGCCCAGTCGCTGGATCTGGAGGTGCTGGACGAGGGGCCGGGCATCCCGGAGGCCGAGCGGCACCGCGTCTTCGAGCGTTTCAACCGGGGCGGCTCGGGCCAGCAGGGGCCGGGCAGCGACGGCGGTACGGGGCTGGGGCTGGCGATCGCGCGCTGGGCGGTGGACCTGCACGGGGGAAGCATCGGCGTGGCCGAATCCCCTCAGGGGTGCCGCATACAGGTCACCCTTCCGGGCGGCCCCAGAGATCAAGGTTGACGTAGGGTCGGTGGCGGAGGCACACATTCGAGGGAGTGTGGGGCACGCTCAAGCGAACCCAGAATCCCCCGGGACCTGCGGAACCCCGTGTGTTTCCCGCCAAGTCATGCCTCGAAACCCCCTGACGAATGTGACTTGCGCGACGACTGGCCCGGGTGGCCTGCATCATCGGTACAGACAGGCGTAGCCTTTATTTCCGCTGTCCATCACCTTGTGAAGCGGAAGAGGGCGGTTGCCGCCGTGTCGCCACAGTCCCCCAACACCTCGAGCGTCTCGACCGACCAGGACGGGCAGGGCAAGAGCCCTGCCGACGTCTTCGGTCCCAATGAGTGGCTCGTCGACGAGATCTACCAGCAGTACCTCCAGGACCCGAACTCGGTCGACCGAGCCTGGTGGGACTTCTTCGCCGACTACAAGCCGGGTCAGACGGCGGCCGCGCCGCCACCGGGCCTGACCGGTAGTGCCCCGGCCGCCGCGCCCGCGGCTCCGGCCGCCCCGGCTCCGGCTCCGGCCGCCCCGGCTCCCGCGAGCGCCCCCGCCGCGCAGCAGGCGGCTCCGGCCGCCGCGCCCGCGGCGCCGAAGGCCGCGGCCGCGGCGCCCGCCAAGCCGGTGGCCGCGAAGGCCGCCGCCGAGCCCGCCAAGGGCCCGGAGTACGTCCCGCTGCGCGGCCCCGCCGCCGCGGTGGCGAAGAACATGAACGCCTCGCTGGAGCTGCCGACGGCCACGTCCGTCCGCGCGGTCCCGGTGAAGCTGCTGTTCGACAACCGCATCGTCATCAACAACCACCTCAAGCGCGCCCGCGGTGGCAAGGTCTCCTTCACGCACCTCATCGGCTTCGCCATGGTGCAGGCGCTGAAGCTGATGCCGTCGATGAACTACTCCTTCGCGGAGAAGGACGGCAAGCCGACCCTCGTCAAGCCCGAGCACGTCAACCTCGGCCTGGCGATCGACCTGGTGAAGCCGAACGGCGACCGCCAGCTCGTGGTCGCGGCCATCAAGAAGGCCGAGACGCTCAACTTCTTCGAGTTCTGGCAGGCGTACGAGGACATCGTCCGCCGCGCCCGCGTCGGCAAGCTGACGATGGACGACTTCACCGGGGTCACCGCCTCGCTGACGAACCCCGGCGGCATCGGCACCGTGCACTCCGTGCCGCGCCTGATGCCCGGCCAGGGCCTCATCATCGGCGTGGGCGCCATGGACTACCCGGCCGAGTTCCAGGGCACCTCGCAGGACGCCCTGAACAAGCTGGGCATCTCCAAGGTCATGACCCTGACGTCGACCTACGACCACCGGGTGATCCAGGGCGCCGCCTCCGGCGAGTTCCTGCGGATCATGAACCAGCTGCTGCTGGGCGAGAACGGCTTCTTCGACGACATCTTCGAGGCGCTGCGCATCCCCTACGAGCCCATCCGCTGGCTCAGGGACATCGACGCCTCGCACGACGACGACGTCACCAAGGCCGCCCGGGTCTTCGAGCTGATCCACTCCTACCGGGTCCGCGGCCACGTCATGGCCGACACCGACCCGCTGGAGTACCGCCAGCGCAAGCACCCCGACCTCGACATCACCGAGCACGGCCTCACCCTGTGGGACCTGGAGCGGGCGTTCGCGGTCGGCGGCTTCGCGGGCAAGTCGCTGATGAAGCTGCGCGACATCCTCGGCGTGCTGCGCGACTCGTACTGCCGCACCACCGGCATCGAGTTCATGCACATCCAGGACCCCAAGCAGCGCAAGTGGATCCAGGACCGGGTCGAGCGCGGGCACTCCAAGCCGGAGCGCGAGGAGCAGCTGCGCATCCTGCGCCGGCTGAACGCCGCCGAGGCGTTCGAGACCTTCCTCCAGACGAAGTACGTCGGGCAGAAGCGGTTCTCCCTGGAGGGCGGCGAGTCCGTCATCCCGCTGCTGGACGCGGTGCTGGACGCGGCCGCCGAGTCGCGCCTGGACGAGGTCGTCATCGGCATGGCCCACCGTGGCCGGCTGAACGTGCTGGCGAACATCGTCGGCAAGTCGTACGCGCAGATCTTCCGCGAGTTCGAGGGCAACCTCGACCCGAAGTCGATGCACGGCTCCGGCGACGTGAAGTACCACCTGGGCGCGGAGGGCACCTTCACGGGCCTGGACGGCGAGCAGATCAAGGTCTCGCTGGCCGCCAACCCCTCGCACCTGGAGACCGTCGACCCGGTCGTCGAGGGCATCGCGCGGGCCAAGCAGGACATCATCGGCAAGGCGGGCACGGACTTCACCGTCCTCCCCGTCCAGCTGCACGGCGACGCGGCCTTCGCGGGCCAGGGCGTCGTGGCCGAGACGCTGAACATGTCGCAGCTGCGCGGCTACCGCACCGGCGGCACCGTGCACATCGTGATCAACAACCAGGTCGGCTTCACCGCGCCGCCGGAGTCCTCGCGCTCGTCGATGTACTGCACCGACGTCGCCCGGATGATCGAGGCGCCGATCTTCCATGTGAACGGTGACGACCCGGAGGCCGTGGTCCGCGTCGCGCGGCTCGCCTTCGAGTTCCGCCAGGCGTTCAACAAGGACGTCGTCATCGACCTGATCTGCTACCGCCGCCGGGGCCACAACGAGTCGGACAACCCCTCGTTCACCCAGCCGCTGATGTACGACCTGATCGACAAGAAGCGCTCGGTGCGCAAGCTCTACACCGAGTCGCTGATCGGCCGTGGCGACATCACCCTGGAAGAGGCCGAGCAGGCCCTGCAGGACTACCAGGGCCAGCTGGAGAAGGTCTTCGTCGAGGTCCGGGACGCCGACGCGGCCCCCGCGGCCTACGAGCCGGTGACCGAGCTGCCGCAGTTCCCGGCCCCGGTGAACACCGCGATCTCCCAGGAGGTCGTCAAGCGGATCGCCGAGACGCAGGTCAACGTGCCGGAGAACGTCACGGTGCACCCGCGCCTGGTGCCGCAGCTGCAGCGACGCGCCGCCAGCATCGAGGACGGCACGATCGACTGGGGCATGGGCGAGACCCTCGCCTTCGGCTCGCTGCTGATGGAGGGCGTCCCCGTCCGGCTCGCCGGCCAGGACTCCCGCCGCGGCACCTTCGGCCAGCGCCACGCGGTGCTCGTCGACCGCGAGACCGGCGAGGACTACACCCCGCTGCTCTACCTGTCCGAGGACCAGGCCCGCTTCAACGTCTACGACTCGCTGCTCAGCGAGTACGCGGCGATGGGCTTCGAGTACGGCTACTCCCTGGCCCGCCCGGACGCGCTGGTGCTGTGGGAGGCCCAGTTCGGTGACTTCGTCAACGGTGCCCAGAGCATCACCGACGAGTTCATCTCCTCCTCCGAGCAGAAGTGGGGCCAGACCTCCGGCGTCACGCTGCTGCTGCCGCACGGCTACGAGGGCCAGGGCCCGGACCACTCCTCGGCCCGGATCGAGCGCTTCCTCCAGCTCTGCGCGCAGAACAACATGACGGTCGCCATGCCGACGCTGCCGTCGAACTACTTCCACCTGCTGCGCTGGCAGGTCCACAACCCGCACCACAAGCCGCTCATCGTCTTCACCCCGAAGTCGATGCTGCGCCTGAAGGCGGCGGCGTCGAAGGTGGAGGAGTTCACCAGCGGTTCCTTCCGTCCGCTGATCGGTGACGACACCGTGGTCACCGAGGACGTCCGCAAGGTCGTCTTCTGCGCGGGCAAGGTCTACTACGACCTGGTCGCGGAGCGGGCCAAGCGGGGCGCCAACGACACGGCGATCGTCCGTATCGAGCGGCTCTACCCGCTGCCCGGCGAGGAGCTCCAGGCCGAGTTCGCGAAGTACTCGGCGGCGGAGAAGTTCGTGTGGGCCCAGGAGGAGCCGGCGAACCAGGGTGCGTGGCCGTTCATCGCGCTGAACCTGATCGACCACCTGGACCTGGCCGTCGGCGCCGACATCCCGGCCCGGGAGCGGCTGCGCCGGATCTCCCGGCCGCACTCCTCCTCCCCGGCGGTCGGCTCGGCCAAGCGCCACCAGGCGGAGCAGCAGGCACTGGTCGCCGAGGTCTTCGACATCTGATCCCGGCGCGCTCGCGCGAAGCGGTAAAGGACAGGGCCCCCATCGCGGAAGCGGTGGGGGCCCTGTCCCGTGTGTGCGGCGCGGCTCAGCCGAGGTAGGGCTCGAAGTCCCAGTACGGGCGGGTGCGCTGGCGGGCGGAGAGGGCGTGCGGGTGCTGGGCGCCCAGGGTGCGGGTGAGCCGCTGGAGGGCGTCCCGCTCGACCTTGGACGCCTCCTCGTGCTCGCGCAGGGCCCGCAGGTCGGCGGCGAGGGCGACCTCGCAGGACAGGGTCAGGGGGTGGTCCTCGCCGAGGGCGTGCCGGGCCCGGTGGAGGGTGTCGCGGCTGAGCTCCAGCGCGGCGTCGAGGCGGCCGTTGAAGTTGCGCCCGGCGGCGGCGTTGAGGGCGCAGCCCAGCACCCAGGGGTGCTCGGCGCCGAGGGTCGCGGACAGCCCGGCGTGGGCGGCCTCGAACATGGTGAGCGCCTCGGCCCGCTCCCCGGCGGCCTGGAGGACGAGGCCGGTGTTGGTGAGCATGCCCGTGGTGACGGGGTGGGCGGGGCCGAGGAGGGCGCGGAATCCGGCCTCGCCCTCGGCGATGAGGTCACGGGCGTGGCCGAGGTCGCCGTGCTCGCGGGCGTGGTTGCCGTGGTCGACGACGAGGCCGAGGGTGGCGTAGTGGCCGCGGCCGTGGACCTTCTCCATCTGTTCGAGGAGGCTGGCCATGGCGGCGCCCACGTCCTGGAAGCCGCCCGCGCGCCGCTCGCACAGGACGAGGTTGTGGTGGGCGCGCAGGGTCTGCGGGTGCTGGGGGCCGAGCACTTGGAGGTGCAGCCGCATGCCGAGCTCCTGGCGGGCCAGCGCGTCGCGGTAGCGGCCCATGAGCCGCAGGTCGCGGGCGCAGGAGATGCCGGAGACGAGGGTGGCGGCGTGCCGGGCGCGCAGCAGGGACTCCCGCTTGCGCAGGGTCTCCAGGTCGGTGTCGTACGCCTCGGCGTAGCGGCCCAGCAGTCTGAGGCCGACGCCGAGGTTGTGCTGGGCGTTGAGGGTGAAGTAGTCGTCGGGGCCGAGGAGTTCCCGGGCGGTGTGCAGGACCTCGCGCTGGAGCTGGAGGGCCTCGGTGTACTGGCCGAGGTAGCGCTGGTCGGCGGCGAGGCAGCTGGTGGCGGTCATCAGGGCGGTGCCGCTGCCGGGGCGGGGGCCCGTGGGGGCGCAGGCGCGCAGCCGCTCCAGCAGTTCCCGGTCGAGCTCATAGGCGGAGCGGAAGACTCCGTACGCCCGGAGGATGTTGCCCTGTCGGACGGTGAGGTCGAGCATGCGGGGGTGCTCGGGCGGGAAGAGCTCGGTCCAGCGGGCGCGGACCTGCTCGGCGAGTTCGATGCCGGTGCGGAACTCGCCGCTGCGGTGGCAGTAGTGCAGGCAGTTGAGGACGGTCTCCTGGACGCGCGCGTCGCGGCTGCCGAGGGCGCCGGAGGGCTCCAGGTGCGGGAGGAGCTCGGCGTAGCGCGGCCAGAGCCGGGTGTCCTGGGGGTTGCCGGGGTCGGCGGCGGCGAGCATCCGGCGGACGACGCGCTGGTGCGCCTGCCGCTCCTGGGGGGAGGTGAGGCGGGCGACGATGTCGTGGACGAGCCGGTGCATGTGCACGGACTCCTGCTCGGGGCCCGGCTCGCCGGGGACGGTGCCGCGGGTGTCGCGGGTGAGGACCGAGTAGTTGACGAGGGTGTCCAGCGCCCTGGTCCAGCTGGGCAGGTCGGTGGCGAGCCAGCCGAGGCTCTCCACCAGCTCGGCGGGCGGGAGGTGGCGGACGAGGCCGATGGGGATCCGGCCGGGGGCGAAGGAGGTGCACAGGGTGAGGAGTTCCACCGCGTGCGGCTGGGTCTCGCGCAGCCGGTTGATCAGTATCGACCAGGAGGTGAGGGAGGAGCGCGGCACCCCGTCGAAGGCGCCCTGTTCGGCGAGGCCGGAGAGCTCGCCGTCGCGGACCAGGCGCAGATAGTCGCCGACGGCCATGTCGGACTCGCCGAGCCAGGCGGCGGCCTGGACGAGGGCGAGCGGGATGTCGCCGAGCTCGGTGGCGACCTCGGTGGCCTCCTCGGCGGTGATGCGGGGCGCGCGGCGCATCAGATAGCCGGTGGACTCGTGCCGCTGGAAGCCGGGGACCTCGACCGGGGTGGCGCCCTGGGCGGTCCAGCTGCGGTTGCGGGAGGTGATCAGCACATGCCCGGGGCCCTCGGGGAGCAGCTCGTGGGCGCCGTCGATGTCGTCCCAGCCGTCGAAGATCAGCAGCCAGCGGCCGTACGGCTCGCCGCGGCGCAGGGCCTCGCGGACGGCGCGGATGCGCTCGCCGGGCTCGGAGCCGCTGGGCAGGTCCAGTTCGGCGGCGAGCTCGCCGAGGCGCTCGCGCTGGGTGCCGCGCATGTCGGAGTTGACCCACCAGATGACGTCGTAGTCGGCGCTGAAGCGGTGGGCGTACTCGGCGGCGAGCTGGGTCTTGCCGATGCCGGACATGCCGAGCAGCGCGCAGACGGCGGTGCCCCGCTCGGCGTCGGTCAGCCGCTCCTGGAGCTGGTTGAGGAGGTCGTCGCGGCCGGTGAACCGGGGGTCGCGGCGCGGCACCTCGCCCCAGACGGCCGGCGGGTCGCCCGGATAGCGGGAGCCGGGGCCCTCGGGGATGCCGCGGGCCGGCGGGCCGGGCGGCAGGCCGAGCCGCGCGAGGAGGCGGCGCTCGGCCTCCTGGGCGCCGATGCCGTAGAGGTCGGCGGGCTCCAGGACGGCGGTGGCGAGCGGCAGGGCGCGGTTGGTGAGGCTGACGGCGGCGAACCGCTCGGCGTTGGCGGCGACGACGCCGCGCAGCACCTCGTCCCACTCGCCGTCGCGGCGCGGGCCCAGTTGGAAGAACCAGTCGCTGAGGACGAGCAGCAGCCGCCCGGAGGCCAGCAGCAGGTCGCCCAGGGCGCTTTCCAGGGGGACCTCCCGGCGGGGGTCCCAGCGCTGCAGGGCCACCCGGTGTCCGTGGCTCTCCAGCCGGTGGCGGATCCAGGTGGCCCAGGGCCGGTGGAAGCCGGCGAACACGACGACGAAGCGCTCGCCCTCGGGCCCCGGCCGGCTCCGCGCGGCACCGGTTCGGTCACTCATGCGCACGTCCCCTCACTGCTCCGCGCCGCGGCGGCCGGGTGGACCGGCACAGCGCCAAGATTACCGTACGTCACCGAACGGTGACGGCCCGCCGAGTGCCGTGGCAGGCCCGGTGGTCCGCCCCAGGCCCGCGTGGTGCGCTCGCATTCCTGTCGCGAACTCGACGCCCGCGGGGGTGAGTTCATTGGATTCAAGCAGGAGGGGCAGGGCTTCCGCGACCTGTCGGCGATAGGAATCGTGCCGGGCCCGCGCGGTGGACCGGGTGCCCGCCGGGAGCCCGGCGCGCTCCGCGACACGGCCCCAGAAGTCGGCCAGCGCCAAGTGGGCGTAGGTGCCCTGGAGTACGCCCGCGAGCGGGCGCGGATCGGTGCGCCAGGCGACCCGGTAGGCGGCGTACGGCCCCGCGTGGTGCAGCGGCAGCAGATCGTGCAGCACCGCCAGCTTGCTGTGCTGCGTCTCGTGGACGAGCACGGCGGCGAGTTCGGCGGCGGTGCCCGGCAAGGTGGCGAGGACGGCGCCGGGGGCCGCCCGGAAGGTCGCGCTCACCCCGCGCGCGCCCTGCCCGTGCGGCCCGGCGCGGGCGAGCGGGACCAGGCAGCGCAGCAGGGCCGTGGTCTCCGCGGCGCGCGACGGGTCGGTGGCGCGCAGCAGGGCGAGCGCGGACCGCCACAGCCGGAGCCAGGGTTCGGCGGCGGTCGCGGAGCGGAGCGCGGGCGGCAGCGCGGCGCGGCCGATGCCCTCGGGCGGGGCGCGGTAGGGGTCGAGGTCGTCCAGGAGCGCGGTGGTGCCGGGCAGCCGGCGCAGGCCGTGCCAGCCGGGGCCGGTGCCGTGGATCCGCCCGCCGGTGCGCAGCAGGACCGCACCCGCGCCCCGTCCCTCGGGCCGCAGGTGCGCGGTGTGCGCGCGGGCGGTGAGCCGGACGGCCGGCGCGGAGGTGGCGAGGACGCCGATGCCGGGCAGGGCGAGCAGGCCGCCCCGGGGGGCGAGGGTGAGGGCGCAGGGGGTGCCGGCGCGGAGCGCGGCCGCGGCGGCGACGGCCCCGAAGTGGCCGAGGGGGCGGGCCGGTCCGGGGCCCGCGGCGGGGGCGAGGGCGCGGGCGAGCCAGGTGCCGACGGACGGATAGTCGAGGGTCTCGCGGACGGCGGCCGGGTCCCGTTCCTCGGCGCGCTCCAGCAGCCGCCAGTGCTCCTCGAAGCGCGCGCGGACCGCGGCGGGCACGGCGTACGCGCTCCGGTCCAGCCCGGTCAGCAGGGACTTGAGCAGGATCAGGCGGCGGCTGTGCAGGCCGCGGAGCAGGAGGTCGAGGTCGGCGGGCGCGGAGCGGGTGCGGGCGAGGCGCGCCAGGGCCGCGGGGGCGGGCGCCCCGTTCGCGTCGACGCGCCGCACGGTCATCCCGGCTTCCCCGCTCCCCCATGTCGTCCGGATCCGGCTCCGCTTCAGTCCCTGTCGGGCGCCTTCCCTCCGGTCGCGTCGTCGCCGCTCGAATACCAGGTCTCCTCGAATTCACCCGGGTCGAGCAGGACTTCCTCGACGGCGGCGCCGAGGGCGGGGTCTTCGGTGTGCCGCAGCGTCCGCAGGTCGACGCCGGTGAGGTCGGGCACCGGCGGCACCCGTTCCGCCGTGTGCGCCTGGTGGGCCGTCGCGGTGCGCTTGAGCTTCGGCACTCTGTGCTCCTCCCTGCCGCCCTCCACCGGCCCGTGGCCCCCGCGGCTGCACGGTTCTTCCCGGGGGCCGTCGGGCGGAAACCCGTTCGGGTGGCGTTCCGGTCACGGCTCGCTCAGGCGGGTCGCGCACTCCCGTGTCGCCTGGACCTCGGCCCAGGGGACGTCGGCGTGCCGGGCCGTGAGCTCGCTCCACTCGCGCGCCGCCTCGCGGTAGGCGGCGAGGGCCGCGCGCGGCCGCGCCATGCGTTCGAGCACTTCGCCGTGGCGGTGGGCGGCGCGCGCGGCGAGCACCGAACCGGGCGCCCCGCCAGGGGCGTCACGGGCCTCCCTCAGCGCCGAGGTGAACGCGGTGACCACGCTGTCGAGGGCCACGGGCCCGCGCGCGTCGTGGAGCGTGAGCCGGGCCGAGCCCAGCTCCAGCCAGGACTCGGCGCGGGTCCGGGCGTCGGGGGCGTGGCGGGCCGCCTGTTCGAGCAGGTGGACGCTCTCGTAGAGGTCGGGCGGGAAGCCCTGCCGCTCGAAGCGCAGGACGAGCGCGCGCCCGAGGAGCAGCTGGACGCGGGGCCGTCCGGGGTCCTTGCCCGGGCTGATCGCGAAGGCCTCCCGGAGCACGGACTCGGCCCGGGCGAGCGTCTCGGAGGCGGGGTCGAGCCGCGCGCGGTGCAGCAGCGATGCGCCCCATTCGGTGAGGAGCGCGCAACGCCAGGGGCTGTAGGAGCCGGTGAGGTCGATCGCCTCGGTATAGGCGCCGTCCGCCCCGGCCCACGCCTGTGCCGCCGTGCGCGCCCGGGCCAGTTCGGTGAGGCGGCGCAGCCGGAGCGGGTCGTCGGCGGCGAGGCGGCCGGCGCGGTCGAGTACGGCGAGGGTGTCGCCGGTGGGCGCGGCGGCCAGCCGCAGCGCCGTGGCGAGGTCGAGGAGGGCCGCGCACAGCTGGGGTTCGGGGGCGTCCCCGGCCTCCAGGAGGCCGCAGGCGGCGCGGAGTTCGGCCGCGGCGTCGAAGGCGTACGCCCGTGGGTCGGGCGCCGCCTGGGCGAGGGCGAGGAGGACGCGGCCGAGGCGCAGCGTGCCGGTGGGGTCGTCGGCGGGGAGGGCGCGCAGGACGCGTTCGGCGGCGAGCAGGTGGGCGGTGTCGCCGTCGTCCTGCCAGCGGGCGTGGTGGGCCGAGGCGAGTTCGAGCGCGGCGTCGGTGTGCGCGGTGCTGCCGGGTTCGGCGTGGTCGTGGGCTTCGGTGAGCAGGGCGACGGCCTCCGTCAGGGTCGCGGTGCGGGCGGTGGCGTCCCGGCGTACGGCTTCGGTGCCGGCGAGGGCCCGGAGGATGCCGCCGAGCACGAGGCGGCCGCGGATGCCCTCGGGGGTGCCCGCGGGCTGCCGCGCGCCGGGGGTGGCGCGTTCGCGGGCGTCGTGGAGGAGGGTGGGGTCGGCCTGGAGGTGCCAGAGCCGCAGCAGGCGTTCCGCCTCGCCGAGTCCGCCGTGCTCGCCCGTGCCCGGGGGCAGGGGCTGGTACCAGCGCACCACGCGGGCGGGGACCTCGGCGAACAGCTCGGGCTCGGTGCCCCCGCCGTCCTCGGCGGTGTCCGGGGGCGCCGCGTCGTCGGCTTCGGCGGACGGGCCCGCGAGGCGGGCGACGGCGAGCGCGGAGAAGTTGCGGGCGCTCTTGCCGAAGTGCCGCTCGACGTATTCGGAGCAGTGCTTGAGGACGAGCGCGGCCGCGCCCTGGTCGAGCGATTGCAGCAGCATCTCCCGTACGCCGTCGACGAATTCGTACCAGTGGCCGGGTCCCTGGTCCGGGTCGGGCAGCTGCCACAGGAGCCCGCTGAGCAGCACCTCGGCCAGCTCCATGGGCCCGGTGTCGGGCAGCATGGCGCGCTGCACCACCTGCATCACGGGCAGGGCCAGCGGCACGGCGGCCAGGTGCACGGCGAGCCGCAGGGCCCCCGGGGAGGCGGAGGCGCGGAACGCCCGGAGCAGTTCGTCGGCGGTCGGCGCCGGGCCCGTGGCCGGGGCGGGGGGCCGGAGCGCGGGGTGGCCGGGCAGCACCCAGCCCGCCGCGCCGCGGACGGTGGTGCGGCCGGGGCCGGAGAGCAGCCGGGCCCAGGTGCCCAGCGCCTCGCGGGTGGGCAGCAGGACGGGGACGGGCAGGGCGCCGGGCGGCGGTGGGGGCCCGTAGCCCCGGGGGTCGAAGCCGAGCCTGCTGCCGGGGCCGGGGTCGCGGGTGAGCAGCCCGGCGTCGGCGGGCAGGGCGGTGCGCGGCCACAGGCGGGGCGGCAGCGGCTGCACGACGGCGAGCGGCGCGGTCAGCGACCAGTGGTGCAGGAGGCGTTGGGCGCGGCCCTCCTGCCACAGCGGACCCACGCAGTCGCTGATCACGAGCGTGAGGCGGCGGCCGGTGGGGTCGCGGAACTGGTCGGCGGGGCGCGGGTGGAGGGCGCTGCCGGGCGCCCGGCCGGGGACGGCGGAGGTGCCGACCAGCGGGGTGCCGTCGGCGGCCCGGTGCAGATAGCGCACCTGCACGTCGCTGAAGACGCCCAGCTGGGCGCAGGTCTGCCGCAGTTCCTCCAGCATCCGCTCCCACACGACCATGGACGGGGAGACGTCCATGAGCAACTGCATGGCGGCGGCCCGGCGTTCACCCCGGCGGTAGAGCGGGTCGAGGACGCCGGTGCGGGCCGCGCGGTCGGCGGTGGCCTCCTCGTCGAGGGGGCCGCGCGGGGGCTCGGCGAGCGGGCGGTAGCCGCGCAGGGGGCGCATGGCCCGCTGGAGGCCGAGCAGGCCGGGCAGGGACGCGGCCATGGGCACGCGTACGGGGAAGGCGCCGTCCCGGGCCCGCGCCCGCCGCGGCCGGTGCGGCTCCCCGGCGTACAGCGACACGGGACCCGAACGCTCGGCGTGCCGTACGGGCCGGTGGTCCGCCGGCGCGGGCGGTGTGCCCGGCGCGGCCGCGGGGGCCGTGGTGTCCGCGGCGGGCGACGCGCCGGTGCCCGGTGCGCGGGCGGGCTCAGGCTCTGGGCCGGCGCCGGCGCGGGCGGCCGGGGTGATCCACTGGGCGAGCCAGACCGCGTCGGCGATCTCCTCGGGTGTGAGGTCCCAGGCCGAGGCCCGCAGGCGGGCGACCAGTTGCCCCAGCCGTGGGTCGGGGGGCGCCGTCATACCTCATCACCTCGGACGGTCCAGTGGCTGCATCAGCATGTCGGCGAGCCGGTCTCGCGTGACCCGTTCGGCACGGGGGGTGTGCTGGGTGAGGAAGAGGGCGTTGAGGAGCTGGTCGGCCGCGATGACCTCGCCGGGCTCCCGGTCGAGGAACCGCTGGATGAGCTCGTCGCCGTCGCTGACCGCCTCGTCGCCGAGGTGGGCTCTGACCATCGCGGTCAGCTGCTCCTCGCCGGGCGGTTCGAGGTCGAGCTGGATGCAGCGGCGCAACAGGGCGGCGGGGAAGTCGCGTTCGCCGTTGGACGTCAGCACGATCAGCGGGAAGGTGGTGCAGCGCACCCGGCCACCGCTGATCACGGCCCGCCCGCCGTCGTCGGTGAGCACCTCCACCTCGGGCTCGCGGTCGGCGATGCGCTCCAGCTCCGGCAGCGTGAACTCGCCTTCCTCCAGGGCGTTGAGGAGGTCGTTGGGCAGGTCGAGGTCGCCCTTGTCGAGCTCGTCGACGAGCAGCACCCGCGGCCGGTCGGCGGGCAGCAGCGCGGTGCCGAGCGGCCCGAGGCGCACGTACGACCCGATGGACGGGCGCTCGCCGTCCGCCGTGCCCTCGGCGGCCCCGGCGCGCTCCAGCTGGACGTCCTGGAGGCGGGCGATCGCGTCGTAGCGGTAGAGGCCGTCGCGGAGGGCGGAGCGGCTCACGATGGGCCAGCGGAGCACCCGGCCGAGGCCGAGCTCGTGGGCGACGGCGTGGGCGAGGGTGGACTTGCCGGTGCCGGGGTTGCCGGTGACCAGGAGCGGGCGGCGGAGGTAGAGGGCGGCGTTGACGGCCTCGACCTCGTCGGGGCGCGGGTGGTGGTTCTCCACCAGCCGGCGCAGCACGCCGAGCCTGCGGGCGGCGCTCGGGTCGGTGTCCGCGCCCGTGTCGGGGCCGGAGGCGGCGAAGTCCCGCCAGGGCGGGGGCGGCGGGAGGCGCCGTATCCCGTCGTGCGGCAGGCCCGCTCCCCGGTAGATGCGCCAGTCGTTCACGCCGGTCTCCTCACAGCTGGTGTCGTCGCCCCGGGGCCTGCTGTGCCGGGTACCCCGTCGGTCCCGGGTCCCCGCTCGAAGGTACCGGCACGGCCACGGGCCGCCGGTTCCCGGCACAGTCTCCTGTCATGTGCTTGACGGTCCGTCATCACGGCGGTCCGGGGCGGAGTACGGGGGCGTACAGCGGGAGGTCCGGCGGGGACGGGCGGTCCGGCGCGTCGAAGAGCAGGGCAATCGACCGTGCCCAGAGGACCTCGGGGTCGGGGTATTCGGGATCGGCGCAGCGGATGCGGAGGCTGCGGATGCGCCGGTGGAGTCCGGCCGCCGTCTTCGCCTCGCACACGAGTGCCGAGACGTGGCGATGGAATTCGGCGCAATCCGTATGCCCGGTGGCGCATCTGCGCCAGATCACGACGGCGTGCCCGGCGGCCAGGGCGGCGTCCATCGCGGCGGCGCCGGGGCCCGCCGCGACCGGCCCGCAGTAGACGGGCACGGCGGCGTCCTCGGCGCCGGACAGCCGGTCGTAGGCGACCTGGACGCTCTCCCGGCCCGGCCCGTCGTGGCCTCGTGGCAGGGTGTCGCCGCGCAGCGGCACGGCGGACAGCGGGCCGCGCGCGGTGCCGCCCCAGCGGCGCCGCCACTCGGGGCTCGCGGGGTGGTCGCGCCGCCGCCGGTCGCGCAGTACGACGACCCGGCGCTGGCCGAGGGGCAGGGTCTCCGGGTCCATGAAGGAGGGGGCCGAGGTGCCACCCACGGCGGGCAGGGCGAGCTGCCAGGAGTCCACGGGTTCGTCGAGGAGTTCGCGCGGCACGACGACCTCGACGGCGGCGAGGTGCTCGCCCACGTCGCCCTGGCGCACGGCCTGGGCGATCGGCTCGCGCAGTGTCTCCTCCAACTTCGCGCGGGGCACGCCGCGTTCGCAGCCGCGCAGGGTGACGACGTCGTCCTCCCGGAGCAGTTTGACGCGCCAGGGGTAGTGGTCGTCGTAGAGGAGCTGGTCTATCTCCACGAGCACGTCGGCGCGGGCCCGGGCGTCCGGCACATCCGGCTCGACCTTCCGGCGCTCGGGCTTGCGCAGCTCGACGGTGCCGGGCACCGGCTCCTCGCGCGGCGCCTCCGGACCGGTGGCGCCGCCGTGCAGGATCTGGTCGATCTCGTCGCGGATGACGGGCTCGATGGGCTCCTCGCGCCCGGTCAGCCAGCCGCTCAGCTCGCGCAGCGGCGCCTCGTCGGCGGGGTTCCCGGCGCGGCTGACGGCGGCGGCGACGCGCGCCGCGTAGAGCAGCACGGCCTCCAGCTCCAGATCCCGCTGGGGGGCGCGCGCCTCCTCGTCCCTGAGGTCGTAGAGCAGGCCCACGCCCTCCCGCCAGGTGCGCGGGTCGTGCTCGGTGCCCGGCTGGTACGGCGCCTGGAGCATCCGGCGCTTGACCTCGTCGACCAGCGACATGACCTCGCCGGGCGTGCCGGGCGGCGACAACTCGGCGAGCCGGGCGAAGAGATGCGTGCGCAGGACGGGCGTGAAGCCGCCCGCCCCGGCGGCCCGCAGCGCGTGCTGGAAGCCGGTCCAGCTGCCGCCGGTGCCGACGGTGCGGTAGCGCCGCAGGTGGTGCAGGTCGTGGGCGCGGACGAGCGCGTGCAGCCGGTCCCGGCCGGGCCGTTCGTTGGCTATCCGGCGCAGCGCGGTGACGGGGACGGCGAGCCCGGCGGTGTCCTGGCCGCGCCCTTTGCACACCCCGACGACCGCGCCGCGCGCGACGTCCACGACGGGCCCGCCGGAGCACCCGGCGACGGGTATCTCGCCGCGCAGCAGCATGGCGCTGCCCTCCGGGCCGTCGGTGCCGCTGGCCGTGCCGGTGCCGGAGCGCAGGGAGGGCGCGCCGAACTCCGTCGACCAGCCGTGCAGGCTGATCCTGGCGGGCACGACGGCCGAACGGTCGCTGAGCCACAGGCACTCGGCGTCCTCGGCGCCCTCGACCTCGACCAGGGCCAGGTCGGGCAGCTTCCAGCTGCGGGGCGGGCGGCCGGGGTCGTCGGGCGGCGGCAGCACCAGCGCGACGCGGCCCTCGGTGGCGCGCTCGCGCCAGTCGGTGATGGCGATGGCCCTGCCTCCGCCGAGCACGTCACCACCCCCCATCCCCACCACATGGGCGCAGGTCAGCACCCAGCCCGGGGCGACGAAGAAGCCGCTGCCCCAGAAGCGGGCACCGCTCGGGTCATACCCGCTGCCCGGCGCGGAGATGCGCACGACGGACCGGCGTACGGTCCCGTCCAGGGCGCTCAAGGAGTGCTGGGGGTAGCGGGCGGCTCCGCGGTCGCGGACCGTGGCTCCCCGCGCTCCGACCAGGTGAGCGAGACGCTGATCGACGCCCTGCCCTCCCCGTCGGCGAGGAGGCTGATGACGTGGCCGGCCTTGGCGGACAGCTCGATGCCGAACTCGACCGTGACCTCCTGCGGCGCGACGGCGGCGAGCGCCGGGCGCAGGGAGCCGACGACGCCCCGCACGACGTCGGTCAGTCCGCCCGCGAGGCCCGCGACGCGCCGGACGGCGTCCCCGGTGCCGGTGTCCACATATCCTCCGGAGCCCTCGCCGGGCCCCGCCAGCTCCTGTGCCTCGCTGATCCGCGCCCAGACGACCGTGCCGTCGTCCAGGCGGACCTCAGTGATCCCGTCGGCCACGCCGCCACCCCCGATCCCCGCGTCGTGTTGCAGCAGGCTAGTCCTCGGGCGGGACGGGCGCGAGAGGCCGCGGCCGAAGCCCCGCCTATCCTGGACAGGAATGCAGTTATGCCCCTGGCAGGCGCCGGGCACTCCTGCTGCCGACCCCGACTATCCCTGACGGAGAGCACGTTGTACTTCACCGACCGAGGCATCGAGGAACTGGAGAACCGGCGCGGCGAGGAAGAGGTCTCCCTCGGCTGGGTCGCCGAGCGGCTGCGCGAGTTCGTCGACCTCAACCCGGACTTCGAGGTCCCGGTGGAGCGCCTGGCGACGTGGCTGGCCCGGCTGGACGACGAGGACGACGACGACCTGTAAGGCCCGCCGGCGGTGGCCGGGAGCGGGCGCTCAGACCCGCTCGCGCCACCAGTCGTAGGCGAGGGTGAGCGCCCCGTCCAGCGCCAGCACCCCGCCCGCCGCCGCCCAGCCGCGCCGCCCGGAGCGGCGGCCCCAGCAGGCCAGCGACACCCCGGCCACCAGCTCCGCGGCGCCCAGCGCCCGTGCCCGGGGCCCGCGCGTCCACCTCCCGAGGACACCGAGCTCTGCCGCGTCGAGACCCGCCCGTACGGCCTCGCGCCAGCCGGGCCAGTCCACCGCCTCCGCGACGGGCAGCGCGGCCGCGCGCAGGCGGGCGGCGCCCGCCCCCGGGGCGAGGCCGGGCGGCAGCGTGAGACCCGTACGGGAGAGCACCGCGATCACCCCGAGCACCCGCGCGGCGGCGTCCGCGTCAACGTCGTGCCGGGTGAGCCCGTCGAGCGCGGCACCGTCGAGCACCGGGTCGAGGCCGACCCTGGCGCGCAGGGCGGTCATGGCGCTCTCCTCGCCGATCGGGGTGCCGTCGGCGGCCCAGGTGTAGCCGGCCGTACGGCGGAAGCCCGCCGCCACCACGAAGCCCGCGCCGGTCGCGTCCCACCACAGCCCGACGACGGGCCAGCTCTCGGCCACGGCCAGCGCGTGCGCCCAGCCCGCCGCCGCGGCGGCCGGGTCGGTGCCCTCGGTGCGCCAGGAGTCCTCGCCGGGGATCAGCGCGCTCCACCCGTCGCCCGCGGGGACGAGGAGCAGGGGTTCGTTCAGGAGCTGCGCGGAGGGACGTACGCGGTCGGGCTCGGCCCGGCAGAGCAGCAGGACCCCGGCCGCGCGGCTGTGATCAGTTGCGGACATGCGACAACGCTATGCCAAGCCGCGCCCTCGCGACGTCCGCGGCACTTGACGTGACGAGAGCGCGATATATCGTGTTTGAAGAGAGACGCGATAGGTTGCGTTCGGCCGGGCTCCCGTGCCCGCCTCGCGCCATGTCGCGACCGATGATCCCAGGATCGCCGTATCCAGCCCGTCAAGGAGGCCCGGCATGCCGGCCCAGTCGAAGTGGTCACTGTCCACGCCACAGAAAGTCACCTTCGAGGAGCCGGTGACGGCCCTTGCCGTGCGGATCGTCGGTGGCACGGTCAACGTCGTCGGCGACGCCACCGGGCCCGCCCGGCTGGAGCTCTCCGGGATCGACGGCCCGCCCCTGACCGTCACCCTCGAAGCGGGCACGCTCACCGTGGCCTACGACGACCTCCCCTGGAAGAACTTCACCAAGTGGTTCTCCCGCAAGAGCTGGGAGCGCACGGTCACGGTCACCCTCACCGTGCCGACCGGCACTGATGTCGAGGCCGGCGTCGTCGGGGCGAGCGCCGTCGTCTCCAACGTCTCCGGGCGCACGGCCGTCCGCGGCGTCAGCGGCGACGTCACCCTCGTGGGCCTGACCGGCCCGGTCCGGGCCGAGACCGTCTCCGGGCGGCTGGAGGCCCAAGGGCTGGGCGGTGACCTGCACTTCACGTCCGTCTCCGGCGACCTCACCCTCGTCGAGAGCTCGGGCGGCACGGTCAAGGCCGACTCCGTCAGCGGCGACATCGTCGTCGACCTCGCCCCCGCGGCCCCCGGGCCGGACCTCACGCTCGGCACCGTCTCCGGCGAGATAGCCATCCGCCTGCCGCACACCGCGGACACCGAGGTGGACGCCAACACCACCAGCGGGCCGCTCTCCTGCGGCTTCGGGGAACTGCGCGTCGACGGCCAGTTCGGCGCCAAGAAGATCACCGGCCGGCTCGGCGCGGGCCGCGGCAGGCTCAAGGCCACCAGCGTCTCCGGCGCCCTCGCCCTGCTGCGCCGCCCGGACACCACCGACTGGACCGACAGCACCACCCAGGGAAAGGTCCTCTGATGCCCCCCGTCTTCGCCCACGGCCGGCTGCGGCTCTATCTGCTCAAGCTGCTCGACGAGTCGCCCCGCCACGGCTACGAGATCATCCGGCTGCTGGAGGAGCGCTTCCAGGGGCTGTACGCGCCCTCCGCCGGCACCGTCTACCCCCGCCTCGCCAAGCTGGAGGCCGAGGGGCTGGTCACCCACTCCACCGAGGGCGGCCGCAAGGTCTACTCCCTCACCCCCGCCGGCCGGGCCGAACTCGCCGACCGCCAGGGCGAGCTGGCCGAGCTGGAGCTCGACATCCGCGAGTCCGTCTCCGCGCTCGCCGCCGATATCCGCGAGGACGTCCGCGGCGCCGCGGGCGACCTCCGGCGCGAGATCCGCGAGGCGGCCCGCCAGAACCGCACCACGAACAGCGGCTTCGGCGACAGCGAGGCGTGGCGGCAGGCCAAGGAGGAGTTCCGGCACGCGAAGGAGGAGTGGAAGGAGCAGGCCCGCCGGGCGAAGGAGGAGAGCCGCCGCGCCCGCCAGGACGCCCAGCAGGCCCGCCGCCAGGCGAAGCAGGCCCAGGACCACGCGCGCGAGGAGGTCCGCCGCATCTCCCAGCGCGTGCAGGAAGAGGTCCAGGAGCACGTCCGCCACGGCGACTGGCCCAAGGGCATCGTCGAGGGCATCACCGCCCTCACCCAGGAACTGGGCGGGCTGGCCGGGGGCCGCGCGGCCACCCCTCCCCCCGCTCCGGGGTGGGCCTCGGCTCCCGACTCGCTCTCCAAGGATCCGGGGCGCGATCTGGATCGCCTTCTCGACCGCTTCCGCGACGAGATTCGCGATGCGGCGCGGGACGGCGGGGTGACGGTGGATCAACTGTCCGCCGTGCGGGCCGTTTTGGCGGAGGCGGCGGGGCGGATCGCGTCCGAGCTCGCGCCGCCGCGGGCTTGAGCGGAGGCATGCGCCTCGGCCCCCGACTGCGGATCCGTTGCCGCCTGCGGCGGGAGCGCCCTGCGGGCGCGTCCTCAAACGCCCGACGGGCTGGATATCCAGCCCGTCGGGGGCACCTCCCAGCGGTAGCTGGGGGAGTTTGAGGACAACGCGGCGAAGCCGTGTTGCGGGGTCTGGGGCGACAGCCCCCCACGCGGCGGAGCCGCACATCAGATGCGGCCGGGAAGGGGCGGGGCCGGGGAAAAGCCCGCCGCAGGCCGACGAACCCGCACCCGGAAGGCCGGCGCACCCGCCGTCACGCGCCCCGCACCGTCACCACCACCCGGCCCCCACCCCACGCCCGGACGAAAAGCCGCCGCCCCACCCGGTCCGCAGAAGCCCCCGCCACAGACACCCGCCACCTCCACGAAGCGCCCGGCAAGGACACCACGGAAACCCCCGCCCCCACCCCCTCGTACACGAGCCGGTACCCACCCGCCCCGTAGGACTCCCCCGACACCCGCCCCGCCACCGCCTCCGCGTACGGCCGCACCAGGCGGCCCTTGCTCGCGGGGAAGCGGCCGGCCCCGTCGACGGCGCAGTATCCGCCCCCGTAGCACCACACATAGGCCGCCCACCCGGAGGCGTAGCGCGAGAGGGAGGCCAGCGCGTCGTCGTAGAAACGCGGCATGTTGGGGAGGGCGGAGTTGAGCGGCCCCCACTCTCCGATCACGACGGGGACGTGCTGCTCACGGGGGTAGCGGGTCACCGCGGACTCGTACGCCTCGATCCAGTGGGCGGACGGGTCGTAGTCCTGGCCGGACTCCATCGCGGTGTTGTAGAAGTGCGGGGCGTAGACGACCTTCGGGTCATGGACGCGGCCGAGGCCGGTGGGGACGGCCTCGCCGACCGCGGGGGTCGGTTCCACGAAGAGGTGGTGGCGCCGGTCGGCGCGGCGGACCGCCGCCGCGAGACGGTTGTACATCGGGGTCAGCTGGTCCCGTTCGATGCGGCGGGCCGCAGTCGGCGGGTCCTCCCCGGAACGCGGCTTGCCCATCGGCTCGTTGATCAGGTCGTAGCCGAACACGGCGGGGTGGCGGCCGAACCGGCCGGCGAGCAGCTGCCACATCCGGGCCTGGGCGAGGCGCAGGTCGGCGTCCTCGTAGAGGTGCTCGAAGGCGGCCTGCACGGCGGGCTCGTAGTATTCGCTGAACCAGTCGCCGGGGTGCGGGACGTACGGCAGGCCGTCGGTGCGCGTGGCCCACTCGGGGATGCCCCGGTGGCCGCCGAAGGCGGGCCCGAAGACGTCCTGGTGGGCGTCGATCACGACCCGGACGCGGTAGCGGTGCGCCCAGTCCAGGATCCGCTCGATCCGGCGGAGGCAGCGCTCGCTGTACTGCCCGGGCCGTGGCTCCAGGTCGTCCCAGAAGACCAGCAGCCGCGCCAGGCCGAACCCGGCGGCGGCCATGTCGCGGAAGTGCCGTTCGGTGATGCCGGTGAGGGCGTCGGCGCCGCGGTGGGTCTTGTCCTCGACGTTCCAGCCGCGCAGGTCGAGGACCCGCCCGCGCTCGTCGGTCAGCCTCGGGACCGCGTCCGCGTCCGGCGTACGGGCCCCGGCGCTGCCCGGGACGAGGAGGCCCAGCACCGCGGCGAGCGCGGTCACCGTCGCTCGCAGCCTGCGCACGGGCCTCCCCCATGGGGCTAGACGGTCAGGACCACCTTGCCGAACAGATCGCCGCCGGCCATCTTCTCGAAGCCCTCCCGCGCCCGGTCAAGGGGCAGGACGGAGTCGATCACCGGCCGTACGCCCGTGGCCGCGCAGAAGCTCAGCAGACCGGCCAGCTCCTCCTTGCTGCCCATGGTGGAGCCGACGACCTTCAGTTCGAGGAAGAAGATGCGGTTGAGCTCGGCCGACGCGGGGCTCTGGCCGCTGGTGGCACCGGAGATGACGAGCGTCCCGCCGGGCTTGAGCGACTTGACGGAGTGCGACCAGGTGGCGGCGCCCACCGTCTCGATGACGGCGTCGACGCGGTGCGGCAGCCGGGCCCCCGGCTCGAACGCGCCCTCCGCGCCCAGCTCCACGGCGCGCCGCCGCTTGGCCTCGTCACGGCTGGTGGCGAACACCCGCAGCCCGGCCGCGGCCCCGAGCGCGATCGCCGCGGTGGCCACGCCACCGCCCGCGCCCTGGACGAGGACGCTGTCGCCGGGGCGTACGTCCGCGTTGGTGAACAGCATGCGGTACGCGGTCAGCCACGCCGTCGGCAGGCAGGCGGCCTCCTCGAAGGAGAGCTCCTTCGGCTTCGGCAGGACGTTCCAGGCGGGGACGGCCACGCGCTCGGCGAACGTGCCCTGATAGCGCTCGGTGAGGATCGTGCGCGGCTCGCGCGGGCCCACGCCGTGCCCGGTCTGGCCGATGACGGAGTGGACGACGACCTCGTTGCCGTCCGCGTCCAGACCGGCGGCGTCGCAGCCGAGGATCATCGGCAGCGCTTCCGCACCGAGCCCGACGCCGCGCAGCGACCACAGGTCGTGGTGGTTGAGGGAGGCGGCCTTGACGTTGACCACGGTCCACCCCGGGGGCGCCGCGGGCTCGGGGCGCTCGCCCAACTCCAGGCCGTTGAGGGGGGCGTCGCGGTCGATGCGGGTGGCGTAGGCGGCGAACATGATCCGAACCTAGCGCCGGGGGTGGGGCCGGTGGAACCACGCGGGGCTGTGACACGCGCCCCAGCGGACGTTGCCGCGTGCGGGTCGGTTGTGCGGGTGAGCCCCCGGACCCCGCAACACGCTTCGCGCGTTGTCCTCAATCGCCGGACGGGCTGAATGTGCCGGCCGCGGTCCACACATCCAGCCCGTCCGGCGATT
Source organism: Streptomyces sp. NPDC020379 (assembly GCF_044387105.1). Taxonomy (NCBI): domain Bacteria; kingdom Bacillati; phylum Actinomycetota; class Actinomycetes; order Kitasatosporales; family Streptomycetaceae; genus Streptomyces; species Streptomyces sp. NPDC020379. The sequence continues at coordinate 179,321 of NZ_JBIRVR010000012.1, read as the reverse complement.
GAGGACGCGTCCGAAGGACGCTCCCGCCGCAGGCGGCAACGAAACCCGCGGCCGGGGGCCTGGGGCACGCGCCCCCCACGCGGCGGAGCCGCACATCAAATGCGGCGGGACGGGGCGGGGTGGGGAAAGGCCCGCCGCAGGCGCAGCCGAGCCGCAGCCCACGGCGGGCCCCACGCCGCAGATCAGCCCCGGGCCACACCCTCCGCCCGAGCCGCCGCCGCGACAGCCGCGGTCACAGCGGGAGCGACCCGCTCGTCGAACGGCGAGGGAATGACGCACTCGGCACTGAGCTCATCCGCCACCACCGCGGCCAGCGCCTCCGCCGCGGCGAGCTTCATGCCCTCGGTGATCCGCGAGGCCCGCACCTGGAGCGCACCCGCGAAGATCCCGGGGAAGGCGAGGACATTGTTGATCTGGTTGGGATAGTCGCTGCGGCCCGTGGCGACGACGGCCGCGTACTTGCGCGCGACATCCGGGTGGATCTCCGGCGTCGGGTTGGCCATGGCGAAGATCAGCGCGTTCTCGGCCATGGTGGCGACGGCCGGCTCCGGGACCGTACCGCCGGAGACGCCGATGAAGACGTCCGCGCCCGCCAGCGCCGTCTCCAGGGAGCCGGAGAGCCCGGCCTTGTTGGTGAAGCCGGCGAGTTCGCGCTTGACCGGGTTGAGGTCCTCGCGGTCCGTGGAGACGATGCCCTTGCGGTCGCACACCGCGACGTCGCCGATGCCCGCCTCCACGAGGATCTTGGCGATGGCCACACCGGCCGCGCCGGCGCCGGAGATGACGGCGCGCAGGCGGCCGAGCGGACGCTCGGTGAGCGTGGCCGCGTTGCGCAGCGCGGCGAGGGTGACGACGGCGGTGCCGTGCTGGTCGTCGTGGAAGACCGGGATGTCCACCCGCTCCTGGAGCCGGCGCTCGATCTCGAAGCAGCGCGGCGCGGAGATGTCCTCCAGGTTGACGCCGCCGAAGGAGGGCGCGAGCCGGGCGACGGTCTCGACGATCTCGTCGACCTCCCGGCAGTCGAGCGCGATCGGCACCGCGTCGACGCCGCCGAACTGCTTGAAGAGGATCGCCTTGCCCTCCATCACGGGCAACGACGCCTCCGGCCCGATGTCACCGAGCCCGAGCACCGCGCTGCCGTCCGTGACGACCGCGACGACCTTGGACTTCCAGGTGTAGTCGTGGACGAGCTCCGGCTGTTCGGCGATGGCGCTGCAGACCTTGGCCACGCCTGGTGTGTAGGCGAGGGACAGGTCGTCCCGGTCGCGCACGGGCACGGTCGCCTGGATGGCCATCTTGCCACCACGGTGCAGCGCGAAGGCCGGATCGAAGAGCTCGTCCTGAGCTTCGTCCGCACCGTGGGCGCCGCGAGGATTCACAATCTCCGCTGCCACTTTTATTGACCCCTTTGTCGAATAAGTGTCGAGGGTAGCCGCCCGAGGTAGCGGACCGCCGGGCGCGCCGCACATGCGCCCTGGAGCCCCGGGTCCGGGGGTATGGCTGATCTTTCTACCCGATGAGCGCCGCGGCCGCCGTGTGAGTTCCGGGACTCCGTCGGGTCGCGGCACCGCACAAGCACGTCGAAAGCGTGTCGACTGGTGCCGGAAGTCCATGGGGTGAGACAAGGGGTGCGTGATATGGGTCTCGCACCGCAGAGGCAGGCCGAAGCCCGGTAGTGCGAACCGGCCTGGTAGCGCACGGGGATCGCCCGTTATCCGATTTTGACATAGCAGGCCCCCCGAACGGTGCAGTCCAGATGGCAAGATGCCCAAATCACACGAGGTCGCGAACACCCGATGGTGTGTGCTTGCGCCCCCGTATGTCTCCCCGTGTGAAACCCGTGTGACCAGCAGTGTGACCAGTCGGCTATCCCCTCACCCGCAGGAGGAACCAGCAATGACCGCAAGCACCACCCCCCGCCCGGCTGCCGCCAGGAGTCGTTTGGCCGCCGCCGGCGCGATCGCGGTCGTCGGCGCCCTGCTGCTGACCGGCTGTGGCGACCAGCGGAACAAACACGGCGGGTCCGGGCAGGGCGCCGCGGGCTCCACGGCCCCGCTCTTCGCCGAACTCCCCAAGGAGATCCAGGCGTCGAAGGTCATCAAGGTCGGGTCCGACATCGCCTATCCGCCGGTGGAGTTCAAGAAGGACGGCAAGACCGTCGGGATCGACCCGGATATCGCCGACGCCCTGGGCAAGGAACTCGGCGTGCGGTTCGAGTTCGACAACGGCACCTTCGACGCGCTGCTGACCGGTCTGCGCTCCAAGCGTTACAACATCGCGATGTCGGCGATGACGGACTCCAAGGACCGGCAGAACGGTGTGGACCCGAAGACGGGCAAGAAGGTGACCGAAGGCGTCGACTTCGTCGACTACTTCACCGCCGGCGTCTCCATCTACACCAAGAAGGGCGACACCAAGGGGATCTCGTCCTGGGACGACCTCTGTGGCAAGAAGATCGCCGTGCAGCGCGGCACCGTCTCCAACGACCTGGCGAAGTCCGAGTCCGACAAGTGCGACAAGGCGGGCAAGGGTGGCATCAGCATCGAGGCGTTCGACACCGACGTGGAGGCGCAGACCCGCCTGAAGGCCGGTGGCGTCGACGCGGTCTCCAGCGACTTCCCCGTCGCGGCCTACGCGGTGAAGACCGCGGGCGGCGGCAATGACTTCGAGACGGTCGGCGACCAGGTGCAGGCGGCGCCCTACGGCATCGCCGTACCCAAGGAGGCCGCCCAGCTGCGGGACGCCCTCAAGGCCGCCCTTGACGCGATCATCAAGAACGGTACGTACGAAAAGGTCCTCAAGACCTGGGGCGTCGAGGCCGGCGCGGTCAAGGAAGCCAAGATCAACGGCGGTTCCTGACCCGGCCGCCCCGGGCCGTCGCCGCCGCGCCGCCGCCCCTCCCCCTGGGCGGACGGTCTCCCCCGCCGCACGCGCGGCGGACGGCCCGCCCGGCGCCCCCTCTCCTCCCCCGATACGGACCGCTGAAAGGCCATACCGTGACTGCTGCACCCGAAAAGACGGGGCCCGCCGACGCCCCGCCCCCCGGTCGTGAACCGGAGACCATCAAGGCCATTCCGGTGCGGCACTACGGGCGGTGGATCTCCGCCGTCGTGGTGCTCGCGCTGCTGGGTCTGCTGGTCAACGCCTTCGCCGGCGCGAAGGTGAACTACCACGCCATCCCGGACTACTTGTTCAACTCCTCGGTCCTCACCGGCCTCGGCAAGACCGTCCTGATCTCGGTGCTCGCCATGCTGCTGGGCCTGGTGCTCGGCATCGTGCTCGCGGTGATGCGGCTGTCGAAGAACCCGGTGACCTCGTCGGTCTCCTGGGCCTACATCTGGTTCTTCCGCGGCACCCCGGTCTACGTCCAGCTGCTGCTCTGGTTCAACCTCGCGCTGATCTTCCCGGAGATCAACCTCGGCTTCATCTACCGCGACTACACGAGCTCCTTCATGACGCCCTTCATGGCCGCGCTGCTGGGCCTCGGGCTCAACGAGGCCGCGTACATGTCGGAGATCGTCCGGGCCGGCATCCAGTCCGTCGACGAGGGGCAGACCGAGGCGTCGCACGCGCTCGGCATGAGCCAGGGCAAGACGCTGCGCCGGGTCGTGCTGCCGCAGGCGATGCGCGTCATCGTGCCGCCGACCGGCAACGAGTTCATCAACATGCTCAAGACCTCGTCGCTGGCGGCGAGCGCGGCGCAGTACCTGGAACTGCTGCGCTCCACCTCCGACATCGGGCAGACCACGGGCGCCACGGTGGAGATGCTCTTCCTCGCCGCGACCTGGTACCTGATCCTGACCAGCGTGTTCAGCGTCGGCCAGTTCTATCTGGAGCGGTACTACGCGCGCGGCTCGCTGCGCAGCCTGCCGCTCACCCCCTGGCAGAAGGTCAGGGCCAATCTGGCGGCGATCGGCCAGCGCTCCACGGAAGGCGTCAGCGCATGAACGCGATGGTGAAGGCCGAGGGCGTGCACAAGTCCTTCGGCGCAGCGCACATCCTCAAGGGGATCGACCTGGAGGTCGCCCAGGGTGAGGTGTTCTGCCTGATCGGCCCGTCCGGCTCGGGCAAGTCCACCTTCCTGCGGTGCATCAACCACCTGGAGAAGATCAACGCCGGGCGGCTGTACGTCGACGGCGAGCTGGTCGGCTACCGGCAGAAGGGCGACAAGCTCTACGAGCTCAAGGACAGCGAGGTGGCCCGCAACCGCCGGGACATCGGCATGGTCTTCCAGCGCTTCAACCTCTTCCCGCACATGACGGCGCTGGCCAATGTGATGGAGGCGCCGATCCAGGTGAAGGGCGAGTCCAAGGCGGCGGCCAAGGAGCGGGCCGTGCGGCTGCTGGACCGGGTGGGCCTGGCCGACAAGGCCGGGAACTACCCCTCCCAGCTCTCCGGCGGCCAGCAGCAGCGCGTGGCGATCGCCCGCGCGCTGGCCATGGAGCCGAAGCTGATGCTCTTCGACGAGCCCACCTCGGCCCTCGACCCGGAGCTGGTGGGGGATGTCCTGGACGTCATGCGCGGGCTCGCCGAGGACGGCATGACGATGATCGTCGTCACCCACGAGATGGGCTTCGCCCGGGAGGTGGGCGACGCGCTGGTCTTCATGGACGACGGCGTGGTGGTGGAATCCGGCCACCCGCGCGACGTGCTCACCAACCCCCAGCACGACCGCACGAAGTCGTTCCTGTCGAAGGTGCTGTAGGGGCTCCGGGGGTCCTGGAGGCGGTGGTGCGGGCGGCCCGTAACCACCGCCTCGGCTTTTGCTCCGAGCTTTGTAATACCCTCGACAGAGAGACGGCTATTACGTTTGCCGGGCGCCCGGAAAAAGCCCGTCGGACCGCCGCCCGCACCACCCATAAGGACCAAAAGTGGAACTGGCCTATTACTCGGACTATGCCGTGCGGCTGGTCAACACCGAGGAGCCCGCACGCGGCACCGACACCCTCACCTCCGTCGACGCGGTGCGCGAACTCTTCGGCGCCGGGGCCCAGGCCGCGCGCCGCGCGTCCGACAGCGACGTCACCCGGCTGCGGTCCGTACGGGCCCGGCTGCGCGCGGTCTTCGAGGCCGCCGACGCGGGCGAGGAGGTGCGGGCCGTGGACCTGCTCAACGCCCTGCTGATGGAGTTCCCCGTCAGCCCGCAGATCTCCGGCCACGAGTACCGCGACGCGGACGGCCGCCCCAAGTGGCACATGCACATCGCCGACCACGCGGCCAACGCCAGCGCCTCCTACACCGCGACCGCCTGCATGGGCCTGGCCGTCCACCTCACCGAGCTCGGCGTCGACCGGCTGGGCATCTGCCAGGCCGCCCCCTGCCGCAACGTCTACCTCGACACCTCGACCAACCGCTCGCGCCGCTACTGCTCCGACCGCTGCGCGACCCGCGCCAACGTCGCCGCCTACCGCGCCCGCAAGCGCCTGGAGAGCCGGGAGGCCGAGGCCGCGACGGGCACCGCCCGCACCGGCCGCAGCGCGGACGCCAGCCACGACAGCAGCGCCCCCACCGACCGCTGACCCGCCCCCGGCGGGCGCCGCAGCCGCACCCAGGCGCGGGCCACCACGAACTCCTCGGGCACCGTGCCGAACTCGCGGCTGTCGTTCTCCACCAACGGGTTGTCCCCCATCACCCACCAGCCGCCCTCGCGCCGCTCGACCGCCCGCTTGACGATCAGCAGGTCCTGCCGGAACGGATGCCGCAGCACCACCACGTCCCCCGGCCGGACGGCTGCCCCGTACTGCACGACGAGTTGGTCACCGGGGTTCAGCGTCGGCACCATCGACGGGTTGTAGACCTCGGCCAGCCCGATCCGCAGCAGTCCGCGACGCTCGCGGTCCTGCTCCTGCCCGCGCTCGTCCACTTGCTCCTGCACCTCGGCACCTCCCGGTCCGTTTTTCCTCCACCTGTCACGGCGGCAGTTCCAGACTGTCACCGGACTTTTGTCCTAAGCCCCCCGGGGCACCCGAGAAAAGCCTTCCCACACCGAGTAATCTCGCACCTGAGAAGACGATCACGAGGAAGGACAGTTTTATGCTCTCCCGCCTGTTCGCCCCCAAGGTGCAGGTCAGCGCGCACTGCGACCTGCCGTGCGGCGTTTATGACCCCGCCCAGGCCCGTATCGAGGCCGAGTCGGTCAAGGCAGTCCAGGAGAAGTACCAGGCCAACCAGGACCAGGACTTCCGCACCCGCGCGCTCATCATCAAGGAGCAGCGCGCCGAGCTGGCCAAGCACCACGTCTCGGTGCTGTGGAGCGACTACTTCAAGCCGCCGCACTTCGAGAAGTTCCCCCAGCTGCACCAGCTGGTCAACGACACCCTCAAGGCCCTGAGCGCGGCCAAGGCGTCCAACGACCCGAAGACGGGCGAGAAGGCGCTGGAGCTCATCGCCGAGATCGACCGCATCTTCTGGGAGACCAAGAAGGCCTGACCCGGTCTCCTCACGCGCCCGCACCCGGTCCGCCGCTTCCCCCTTCAGGGGCGCCGCGGGCCGGGTGCGGGCGTTTCGGGAGCGCTAGGAAGAGGGCCGGAAGGCCAGGACCTCGTTGTGGCCGCCGAAGCCGAACGCGTTGCTCACCGCGAGGGTGACCTCCTGCTCACGCGCGGTCTTGTGGACCAGGTCCAGCTCGAAGGCCGGGTCGGCCGTCTCCAGGTTGGCCGTCGGCGGGACGAGGCGGTGCTGGAGCGTCAGCACGGTCAGGGCCGCCTCGACCGCGCCGCCCGCGCCGAGGCAGTGGCCGAGCGCCCCCTTGGCCGAGGTGACGCTGGGGGCGTGCGGGAGGACCCGGGTGAGCAGGGCCGCTTCGGTGGAGTCGTTGATGCGGGTGGAGGTGCCGTGCGCGTTGACGTGGTCCACCTCCCGGGGGGCGGCGCCCGCGTCGGCGAGCGCGGCGCGCAACGCGGCCTCGGCGCCGCGGTGTTCGGGGTGCGGGGCCGTGACGTGGTAGGCGTCGCTGGTGGAGCCGCAGCCGGCCAGGACCGCGCGTGGCACCGCGCCGCGCCGCCGGGCGGCGTCCACGCGCTCCAGCACCAGCACCGCGGCGGCCTCGCCGAGCACGAAGCCGTCGCGCGTGGCGTCGAAGGGACGGGCGGCCGTCGCCGGGTCGTCGCGGCGCCCCGAGAGGGCGCCTATGCGCTGGAACCCCACGGCGATCAGGGGGGTGACGGCCGCGTCGGCGCCACCGGCGACCACGACGTCACAGGCGCCTGACAGCAACAGGTCCCGGCCCAGGGCGATGGCGCCGGCCCCGGAGGCGCACGCCGTGGACACGCTCAGGCTCACCCCGCGGGCCCCCAGGTCCATGGAGACCTCCGCCGCGGGCATATTGGGGATCATCTTCGGCACGAGCGCCGGAGAGACCCCCTCGTACCCGTCCCGGAGCAGGTCGCGCTGGCCGTCCTCGCACGCCCGCTGACCGCCGAAGCAGGTGCCGACGACCACGGCCACCCGGGCGCCGTTCCAGCCGCCGGGGTCGAGTCCGGCGTCGCGCACCCCCTCCCGGGCGGCGGCGACCGCCAGTTGGGAGCACCGGTCCGTACGCCACAGGGCCCGGCGCCCGAGGTACGCCGCGGGGTCGAAGTCGGGGACGCGGCAGGAGAAGTCGACGGGCAGGCCCGTGAGCCCGGGGTCGGGCGACGCCGTCGCCCGACCGTCGCGTACGCCCGCCCAGGTGGCCTCCGCCCCGACCCCGGCCGGGGTGACCATGCCGAGGCCGGTCACCGCGACCGCGGGACGGGTCACGGCATCACCCCCAGGGCCGCCCGTCGCGCGCGCTTGTCCTCCAACAGGGCCACCAACTGCGGGAGGGTGTGGTGCGAAGTCACCTCGTCCTCGCCGACCTTGACGTCCAGCTCCCTCCCCAGGGTGTAGAGCAGCTCGATCACCGCGAGCGAGTCCAGGTCCATGGACGCCAGCGTCCCGTCGGCCGCCATCTCTTCGGGAAGCACCTGGAACTTGCTCGCCAGAATCGCTTCCACGGTCTCCCTCACTGGGATCATGCAGTCTCTCCTGTGGCACTCGATGGGTCGGCGAAGACGTAGTCACCTGTCTTCGCCACGCTGTGGAGCACGTCCCGCACACGGTCGACGAAAAAGGCGACGTTGGTTCCGGCGAGCTCGGTATCGGGATGGCGTGCGGTGAACCGCACGCCATCATGGGTGCGGTTCACCCAGATGTTGGCCTTGTTGCCGCAGGTCATCCGGAACAGCGCCCGGGCGTTCCATTCGGTCCACCGCCGCGAACCGGGGACCACCCGCATGTCGGTGAAGGAGACGAACGGGAAGAACTCCGGCATCGCGCGCTCCACGTCCCCTTCCAGGCCGAGGAGTTCCATGACCCGGAGGAACGGCACCCGGGTGAGGCGCATCGCCGTCCTGGCGGCCCGGTGCGCACCGGGCACGACCTCCTGGAACGTCTTCGCCGTGCCGAGGCCGATCTCGACCGGGCCCAGCCCGATGTACCAGCCCATCGAGCGCACCCACTCCGGCCGCGAGCGGGTGTGCATCGGCATCACGGTCCGGTAGACCTGTGCACCCGTGAGCTGGTGGGCGGCGATGGCGCAGGCCGCGAGCAGTCCGGCGAGGAAGCCGCCGTCCGCCGCGTGGCAGATCTCCTCGACCGCCTCGGCCTCGGCCGCGTCCACCAGCCAGGTGTCCAGCAGGGTGTGCGGCACCCGGTCGCCCTCGGCGACCCCGAGGTCGAGGGGGAAGCCCGGCATCCGCCCCCCGCCGTTCTCGACGAAGCGGCTCCAGTCCGCGACGGCCGGATGGCCGGCGCCGACCTGCTCGGCGGTGGCACGCTCCACGGCGCTGTAGTCCGCGTAACCGCCGATGCCTTCGTGCACGACCGTTTCTCCGGCGGCGATCACGGCGTACAGGTCCTGGAGTTCCTGGACGGCCATCGCGACGGAGTAGCCGTCGGCGTGCGCGTGGTCCAGTCCCACGACGACGGTGGTGGAATCGGCGCGCTCCACGGTCTCCACCACGAAACTGGGCAGCTGGAAGGCCCCCGCGGCGCCGTCGATCCGCTCCTGGAGATACCCGCGGATCTCCTCGCCGTCCGCGAAGTCACCCTGGGGCACGTCCCGCACGGCCACCGCGCGGCTGTCGACGGTGAACCGCTCGGGCCTCCCGCCCTCCAGCCGGAAGCCGCTGCGCAGCGTCTCGTGCCGTTCGACCCAGGCGCGCACCGTCTCGCGGAACACCTCGGCGTCGAAGGGGCCGGGGATCTCGAACCCGAAGCCCAGCCAGGCCGGTGTCCGGAGGTCACGTTCTTCGAGCTTCAAGGAGAATCGCAGATGCAGTTCCTGGTTGTACGACAGGGGCGTCGCGTTGCCGGCCGCCCGCGCCGCCTCGTGGAAGGGGGCCGGGTCGAGCGTCCATTCCCTGATCGCGCCGGGGGGCACGTGGTAATCGGCGAGCGTCGTCATCAGCATCCGCGGACCCCGTCCCCGGCGCGACGCCGATCCCAGGGGCCGGTTCCGACAACCCTCGCCACACCCACGTGAAGCCCCCAGATCTCGCCGTCCGCCATATCTCCGCGTTGAGTGCCCAGCGGCGGTCCGGCTCATGGCCTGCGGACCGCCCCCGTACACGGATTGGCGAACTGGCTGCGAAAGCGGTGGCAGGGTGCGCCGCGGTGCCCTATGACATGCCGCGTTTCAACTCATTCGCGCGGAAGACCCGCACCCGCTTGGATACGGGGACACGCATCCGTTCAGTGGGGGATTCATGTTCGACGCATTCGTCCTGGCCGTGCCGGGGCTGATGGCGGCCATCGGCATCGCGGGAATGGTGTGGGCGGTGCTGCGCGTGCGCCGGCTGCGGGCCGCGTGGCGCGGTGGCATCGAGGTGCGGGGGCGCTGCCTGCGGCTGTACGCGACCACGACCACGCGGCGGCAGGGCACGCACGTCTCCTCCTCGACGACGCTGAATCACGTCTACGAGTTCACGACGCCCGAGGGCCGGGTGACGCGGTTCGAGGAGGCGGGCGGGCGCGCCACTGTCGTCGAGGGGGACACGGTGACCGTCCGCTATCCGCCGGGGCGGCCGGACCGGGCGACGGCGCTGCCGCCCGGGGACTCCCGCACGCTGCTGGGCACGGTCGTCCTGCTGGCGTTCCTCACGGTGTTCGTGACGGGGTGCGTGGGCTTCGGCGTCTTCTATCTGTCGGTGTTCAAGCCGGCGAAGGACAAGGTCGTGGAGAAGGTCGAGCACGTCGACGGCGGCGCGGACGGGGTCCCGCACATGACACCGCCGCCGCTGCCCGCGCTGCCGACGGGCCCGCCCGACGGCTTCCCGACCGCGCTGCCGTAGAGCTCCGCGGCAGGACTCCTCCGCAGGCCGGACGCCCGTACAACGGACCCGCGCTTTTCGGTCATGAGTCGGCGATCCATGGGTAGACGCCCTGCGAGGAAGAGATGAGGAGCCGTACAGATGGTCGTGATCGAATTCCCTGACGGGGATGCCGCCGGAGCCCGCCACGCGACGGCGGAGTTCCTGGCCAGGAACTGCCCGTGGGCGGATCTCGACGCCGTGGTGCTCGTGGTGTCCGAGCTGGTGGCCAACGCGATCCGGCACACCGGTGGCTGGTGGCGGCTGTGCGTGCGGGCCGTGCAGGGGCGGCTGGTGGTGGAGATCGCCGACGCCAGCCCCCGCCCGCCCGAGCCGCGCACCCCGGACCTGGCCGGGGGCGGCGGGCTGGGCTGGCACATGGTGGAGCGGCTGGCCCCCCGGCTGGAGGTGGTGGACCGCCGGCCGGAGGGCAAGACCGTACGGGCCACCTGGCTGCGACCGGCTCCGCTGCCGATCGGCATCTGATCCTCTGATCCGGAGCAGGTGATCCGAAGCGGGCCGGTCGCGGGGCTGCGGTGGCGGGGTTATTTCAGCCCGAGCAGGCCGAGCCGCAGCCGGCCGAGGATGCGGGAGAGCAGCCGTGACACATGCATCTGCGAGATGCCCAGCTCGGCGCCGATCTCCGACTGCGTCATCTCCGCGCCGAAGCGCATGCGCAGGATCTGCCGTTCGCGGTCGCTCAGCTCGGCGACCAGCGGCTTGAGGGCGTGGAGGTTCTCCACGCCTTCCAGGGCCGGGTCGATGTCGCCGAGCCGGTCGGCGTAGCTGGTGCCCCCCTGGTCGGAGCTCTCGTCCACGGGCACGTCGATGGACCCGGCGGTATAGCCGTTGCTGGCGACGATGCCCTCGACGACCTCTTCGCGGGTGATGCCGAGGTGCTCGGCGAGCTCGGTGGGGGTCGGCGCGTGGTCCAGCTCCTGGGAGAGCTCGCTGGTGGCCTTGGCCAGCTCGACGCGCAGCTCCTGGAGGCGGCGCGGCACATGCACCGACCAGCTGGTGTCCCGGAAGTGCCGCTTGATCTCACCGACGATGTACGGCACGGCGAAGGTGGTGAACTCCACCTCGCGCGAGAGGTCGAAGCGGTCGATCGCCTTGATCAGCCCGATGGTGCCGACCTGGATGATGTCCTCCATCTGGTCACCACGGCTCCGGAAGCGGGACGCGGCGAAGCGCACGAGCGAGAGGTTGATCTCGATCAGCGTGTTGCGCGCGTACTGGTATTCGTGGGTGCCTTCCTCGAGTTCGGCGAGGCGGTCGAAGAAGAGCTTGGACAGCGCCCGGGCGTCCCGCGGCGCCACCGTCGTCGCGTCCTCGATATACGGCAGCCCTCCGACCGACTCTTCGAACTGCTGCGCAACAGCCGTCGAATGCTCTGTCGTAACCGTGGATGCCGTGATGGTCACGTCGTCCTCCCCAGATCCGTTGCTGACGTCCGCCGCCTACCCGGGAGACCGGCGGGCATGCCTCCTCTTTTTTTCTCAGGGCGAAAACGCTCGCCGTGCGGGCGCGGGGAGGGACGGGAGGGACGGGGGGAACACGGCCGGAACGGGGCGAACGGGCCCGCGGCGCATGTCCGCCCGTCCCGCCCCGCGGCCCCGCCTAGACTGGTCGTGCCGGGCGCCGGATGCCCGACAGGGACGGGAGAGCGACAGTGGCCGCAGGAGTCGGAAGCGTCGGAGGCTTCGAAGGGAGCTTCGGTGAAGGCTTCAACGACCCCTCGACGGAGGTGCTGTCGGAGGCGGCCGCGGCGTTCGGGCTGCTCGCCTCGTCCGCCCGGCTGCATCTCGTGTGGGCGCTGTCCCAGGGCGAGAGCGATGTGAGCGGGCTCGCCGAGCGGGTGGGCGGGGCGCTCCCCGCGATCAGCCAGCACCTGGCGAAGCTGAAGCTCGCGGGCCTGGTGCGGTCCCGGCGCGAGGGGCGGCGCGTGGTGTATCTCGTGGACGACCCGAACGTCGTCACGATCGTACGGCTCATGGTCGGCCAGCTCGTCGACCGCAGGACCGGTGCGGAGGCCGTTCCCGGCGCGGCCGCCGGGTCGCGTGCCGGTTCCGGGCGCCTCCGTGGTCTGGGCGCCTGAGGACCCTGCCGCGGGCGGGTCAGCGGCTGAGGAGAACGCCCGGGAGCGCGCGCGAGGGGAGCACGGCACCGCCCTCGAAGTCCTGCGCACGGTGCGGAGCGGCCCGCGCGGGCTCGTGGAGGCGGAGGCCGAGGAACGCCTCGCGCGGCACGGCGAGAACACCTTCGCCGGGCGCCGCCCGGCCTCCTGGCCGCGCCGCTTCGCCCGCAGCCTGCGCGACCCCTTCACCGCCGTCCTGATCTGCCTCGGGCTGGTCTCGGCGGTCATGTCCGCCTGGGGCACGGCCTGTGTGATCGCGGTCCTGGTCACGGTCAGCTGCGTCCTGCGGTCGACCGGCGAGCACCGCGCGGACCGCTCGGCCGCCGCGCTGCGCGACATGATCGCGACCACCGCGACGGTCCGCCGCCGGCCGAGCGCCGACGCGCCCGCCCTGACCCGCGAACTCCCCGTCGACCAGCTCGTCCCGGGCGACGTCGTGCTGCTCGCGCCGGGCGACCTGGTCCCGGCGGACCTGCGGCTGCTGCGGGCCACGGGACTGACGGTCCATGAGGCGGCGCTGACGGGCGAGTCGACACCGGTGGTGAAGCACGGGCTCGACGTACCGCGGGCCGACGAGCACGCGCACAGCCGTACCCACAGCTGCTTCCAGGGGAGCAGCGTCGTCTCCGGCACGGGTACGGGCGTCGTGGTGGCGACCGGCGCGGACACCATGCTCTCGGGCGCGCTGCCCGACCGGGGCCGTGAGGCGTACGGATGGGGGCGCCGCCCGTCCGCGGCGGCCAGCCCGTTCGACCGGTCGGTGAACGGCATCGCCTGGACGCTCGTACGGTTCATGCTGCTCACCGCCCCGCTGGTGCTGATCGCGGGCGCGCTGCTGCGCGGGCGCGGCCTGGAGACCCTGCCGTTCGCGGTGGCCGTCGCGGTGGGGCTCACCCCCGAGATGCTGCCGGTCGTGGTGACGACCGCGCTGGCCCGCGGCGCCGCGCTGCTCGCCCGGGGCGGCGAGGTCATCGTCCGGCGACTGCCCGCGCTGCACGACCTCGGCGCGGTCGACGTGCTGTGCGTGGACAAGACCGGCACGCTCACCCAGGATCTGCCCGTCGTGACCTGCGCGGTCGACGGCGAGGGGCGGGACGACCCGGCCGTCCTGCACTGGGCCGCGGTCAACGCCCTGTGGACGCTCCAGCTGGCGGAACTGCCCGCGCCCGACGCGCTGGACGAGGCGATCCTCGACGCGGACGAGGAGCGCGGCGGCGGGGTGCTCGGCGCGGACAGCGTGGAGGGGGTGGCCGCGCTGCCGTGCGGGCCGGGCCGCACCCTCGCGACAGCGGTCGTACGCGGCCCCGCCCACTACGCACCCGGCCTGCTCGGCACGCCCGGCAACGTCCGCACGCTGACCGGCGGTCCCGCGCCGGCGAAGCTGCACACGCTGGTGGTCAAGGGCGCGCCGGAGGACGTGCTCCGGCGCTGCGCGCGCGAGGGCCACGCCGGGCTCCCGCTCGGCGACGAGGAGCGGGAGCGGCTCGCCGGACGGGCCGCCGCGCTGGCCGCCGACGGGCTGCGGGTGCTCGCCGTCGCGGTCGCGGAACGGCCCGCGCGCGGGCGGCCGTACACCCCGGCCGACGAGCGCGACCTGACCTTCCTCGGCTTCGTCGGGCTGCGCGACGCGCTCGCGCCCACCGCCGCCGAGGCGCTCGGCGCGCTCGCGCGGCGCGGCGTCACCGTGAAGGTGCTCACCGGCGACCACCCGGGCACCGCCGCCCGGATCTGCCGTGAGCTGGGCCTGGAGCCGGGCGAGGTCGTCACCGCCGACCGGATCGAGGACCTCGGCCCGCCGGAGCTGGCCCGCCTCGCCACCCGTACGACGGTCTTCGCGCGGTGCGCGCCCGAGCACAAGGCCCGGATCGTGCGGGCCCTGCGCGAGGGCGGGGGCCACACGGTCGGTTTCCTGGGCGACGGGGTCAACGACCTGTCCGCGCTGCACGCCGCCGATGTGGGGATCTGCCCGCGGGACGGGGTGGACGTGGCGCGTGAGGCGTCCGACGTGGTGCTCGCCTCGAAGGACCTCACCGCCCTGGAGCGGGCGATCCTGGCCGGGCGCCGCAGCACGGGCAACATCGCCGCCTATCTGCGCATCACCCTCTCCTCCAACCTCGGCAACGTCATCGCGATGCTGGCGGCCGGGCTGCTGCTGCCGTTCCTGCCGATGCTGCCCGCGCAGGTGCTGGTGCAGAACCTCTGCTTCGACGCGGCCCAGCTGGCCCTGGCCTTCGACCGGCCCGGGGCGCACGCGCTCCGGCACCCGGCGGTGCTGCGGCCGCGCGCGCTGTTCCGCTTCATGACCGGCTTCGGCCTGCTGAACGCGGTGGCCGACCTGACGACCTTCGGGGTGCTGGCACTGGCCGTGCACTCCTTCTACGACGAGCGGGGGCAGGCGGCCTTCCACGCGGGCTGGTTCACGGAGAACCTCCTGACGCAGGCGCTCGTGATGCTCCTGCTCCGCTCGGGCCGCCGCCTGGCGGAGGGCGGCGCTCCGGCTCCGATCCGGCTGGCGGCGACGGCGCTGGCGGTGGTGGGTCTGCTGCTGCCGCTGTCGCCGCTGGGGCCTGTGCTGGGGATGACGGCGTTGCCGCCGCTGTATTACGGGCTGATGGCGGGGGTGCTGGCGCTCTACGGTGTGGCGCTGGGGGTTGCCCGACGGCGGGTGTAGGCGGGGTGTTCTTCCCCAGCCCCGCCCCTTCCCGGCTGCGTCTGATGTGCGGCTCCGCGGCGTGGGGGGCAAGCCCCCCCAGACCCCCGCAGCGTTGTGCGCCCCAGACCCCGCGACACGCTTCGCCGCGTTGTCCTCAAACGCCGGACGGGCTGACAAGAAAGGCGCACCCGGGCTGGGAGGAAAGACCGGCGCACCCCACAACCTGGTGTCGCCCTCCGGCGGGAGGGGGTGGGGCTGGAGGGTGGGGTTCTGGAACGCGGTGCGACGTCACGGCACCCAACACGAAAAACGGCAACCGCACCGCGTTCCAGGTCCCCAGCCCGGAAGACCCACCCCCGGCACCCACCGAGGGTCTGGGGCACAAGCCCCACTCAGCGGAGCCGCACAAGCCCCGCCCACCGGACCCGCACAAGCCCCCACCGAGCGGAGCCGCACATCAGACGCACCCCGCCCTCACCAATCGCCACCCCCGAAGCCCCCGTCACCACCGCCACCGAAGCCGCCGCCGTCCCCCCAGCCCCCGCCGGAGAAATCGTCGGAGTTGAAATCGGAGCCGGTGTAATCCCCGCCGTCAGGCCCCGCGTCCGGCGAAGCCGCGTACGCGGGACCGCTGAGGACACTCCCGAGCATCGTCCCGACGAGGAGGCCCGGCAGCAGGCCGCCCCCGAAGTAGCCACCGGCCCACGGGGCGTACGCGGGCCCCGCGTTCCAGTACGGCTGGGGTCCGCTCATGGTCTGGACCTCGCGGGACAGCGGCTCCTGGCCGTCCGCGATCCGGGCGGCGTCGGCGGCACAGGCCGGCACCGTGCGTACGGCACCGCCGGGCGGGGCCCATGCGACGTCCTGGACGGAGGGCCCGTGGCGCGGGTCGAAGAAGCAGGGGACGCGGCGCTCGGGCAGCGGGGACTTCGTGCGGCGGGCGGCGAGGGTGGCCAGGGCGAAGCGGCCCTTGTCGAGGGTCTCGGTCACCGCCGTGACATCCGTCGGCTTCGCGGCGGCGGCCATCTTCGACTTGGCCTCCTCATAGGCGTCGAGGGCCTCCTCGTAGTCCTTGCGCATCGCGTCGTCCGCGCCGGGCTCGGACGGGGAGAAGTCGAGCCGGTCGAGCTCCTCGCCGAAGGCGGTGATGTCCTCGTCGACCACGACCCGCAGCGCGTCGAGCTCGGCGCGCTCGCGCTCCTCCCGCTTCTTGCGGTTGCGGCGGTAGAGGGCGTACGCCCCGGCACCACCGGCGACGATCACCGCGCCGCCGGTGATCAGCCCGGTCGCGCCGACCCCCGTGGAGGCCGAGCCGCCCCAGGAGCCGGGCTCGTGCCCCTTGGCCTGCCGGTCGGCCTGGTCGACGAAGCTGTTGAGCTGGGTCCTGGCGTCGCCGCCGGACCGCTTGACGGAGCCGATCAGATTGCGGGTGGCGTTCCTGGACATCACGCGCGAGTCGGAGGCCGCGTTGATGGCGTCGCCCAGGTGGACCACGTAGACACCGGCGACGCCGACCTTGGTGCGGAGGTCCTGGAGGACGGTGGCCCTGGGATATTCGGAGGCGGCGGGCAGCACGGCGACGAAGACCGGCTTGCCCGCGTCGCGGATCTTCTTCGCGAGCGCCTGGGCGTCGCCCGCGGGCAGCTGGTCGGTCGCCCGGGGGTCGACATAGACCGGGCCCTTGGTCAGCACCGCCGCCGCGGCGTCCAGGCCGGTGGCGCTCGTGTCGGCGCGGGCGGACGGTGCGTACAGCGCCGCGCCCACCAGCACGAACAGGGCGGCGATCAGGGCCGGCAGCGACCTGGGCAGCGCCCGGGGGAAGGCGGGCATGGCGTTGCTCCTCGGGGAAGGACTGCTCATGGAACTCTTCGGGCTCACGGGACTCACTCTGCGCTTACCACCAAAACGGAATATTCAGGCACGGGGTTCCCCCTCGGCCGCTCCTCCTCCCCTTCTTTCCGCCTTTCCCGTCCTTCCCGCGGCTCAGCCGTAGGAGAGGTTGGCGCAGGGGTCGTCGTCCGCCGACCGGGCCTTCTCGGCGACGTCGGGCGAGAGCGTGCCGCTGCCCGACTGTGCCGGGGACGGCGAGCCGGCCGACGCCGACGGGGCGTCGGCCGGCCCGTCGGCGTAGTCGTGGCCGAGGACGATGGAGATGCCGGGCGCGGACGCCCCCCGTACGTACGAGCCGGGGAAGAGCCGGGCCACGGTCCGGGCGTGGTCCACCTCGCCCGGGCCGAACTCGATCACGGTGGTGCCCTGGTCCCGCTCGGCGGCGGTCGAGGTGCCGGTGACGGTGTAGCCGTGCTCTTCGAGGGCGCTGGTGGCCCGCGCGGCGAGGCCCTTGACGGTGGTGCCGTTGGCGACGGCGACGCGCACGCCCTTGCCGGAGACCGGGGCGTCCGCCTGCATGGCCTGCTGCGGCCGCTCCGACGGCGCGGGGCTCGCGCCGCGCTTGCCTCCCGCGTCCTTGCCGTCGATCGTGCGGTCGGCCTTGAGGGAGGCCCACAGGGCGTCGGCGTCGGGCTGCACGATGTCGACGCGGTTGCCCGCGTAACGCCAGGGCACGGTGATGAACTTGATGTTGTGCAGGTCGATGTCCTTGAGCGACATCGCGAAGGACAGCAGCTTGTCGGCCGAGCCGAGGCCGGGGTCGACGGTCATCGACTTGGTGGCCGCGTCGGCGAGCGGGAGCAGGGTGGTGGGGCTGAAGCCCTGCGCACGCACCTTCTTGATCATGCTGGAGACGAACGCCTGCTGCCGCTGTATGCGTCCTATGTCGGAGCCGTCGCCGATGCCGTGCCGCACGCGCACGTAGTCCAGCGCCTTCTGGCCCGAGACGCTCTGCTGCCCCTTGTGGAAGAGGAGGTCGCCGCGCGAGCCGAGGTTCGGGTTGAGGTCGCCCTGATAGACGTCCTTCGGCACGCACACCTGCACGCCGCCCACGGCGGAGGTCATCGAGGAGAAACCGGCGAAGTCGACGACGAGCGTATGGTCCACCCGCAGCCCCGTGAGCTTCTCCACCGTGTTCTGGGTGCAGGCGGGGTTGCCCTTGGCCGTATCGCCCACGGAGAAGGCGGAGTTGAACATCGCCCGGGTCTGCTCGGTCGTCCAGCTGCCGTCGGGCATCTTGCACGGCGGGATGTCCACGAGGGAGTCCCGGGGTATGGAGACGCCGATGGCGTGCTTGCGGTCGCCGTAGACGTGCAGCAGGAAGGCGGTGTCCGAGCGGCCCACGTCGCCCTCGCCGCCGCCGAGGTCCTTGTTGTTCCCCGCGCGCGAGTCGGAGCCGATGACCAGGACGTTCTGCCCGGCGGCGCCCGCGGCCGGGCGGTTGTCGGAGAGGCCGTCCGCACCGAAGGTGCTGATGTTGCCGTTGAGCTTCAGATAGAACCAGCCCATGCCTCCGGCCAGCAGCACCACGAACCCCAGGGCCACCAGGCCGATGGTCCGCATCCGGTGATGCGTGTGCCTGCCTCGGGTGCCAGTCATATGCGAGCCCTCATCCACTCCCCCGCTCCGCGCGTCTCCCCATCGGAGTAGACGGACGAGCACGGCCTTAGGTTGTCCAGTTGCGCAATCTAGCAAGTATGGTGAAGACGGCCGTCATGCAGAAGGCCGTGGAAGTCGGCTCGATAATCGACTCGGCAATCAACGCGGAAGAGAGAGGTGGATCCGTCATGTTTCGCAATGGCCTGGAGCCCTGGCACATCATCGTCGTCGTACTCGTCGCGGTCCTTCTGTTCGGGTCCAAGAAGCTGCCCGACACCGCCCGCGCGCTCGGCAAGTCCATGCGCATCCTCAAGAGCGAGGCCAAGGCGATGAAGGACGAGGGCGGCATCGAGGCCGACCCCGTGGTGACCCCCGCCCCCGCGGCCACGGTGACCACGGCCAACAACGTGACCCCCACCACCACCGCGCACCCCGCCGACAGCCCCAGGTGACCCACGGGCCACTCGGCCGCCTCCTCCGGTACACCCGTCCCTGGTGAGCTTCCCCCGGGCCCGGCGACCCCGCCGGGTCACCGAGGGAGGAAACACCATGGGTTCTCGTCCGTACGGACGCCGTCTCGTCTGGGGCGCCGCCGCCCTGCTCGTCGCCGGGGCCGCGGTGCCCGCGGCGGCCTCCGCGTCGCGGCCTGGCGGCGCCGCGGACGTCTCCGCGCTCAGCGCCGGCCACGGCGCCAAGAAGGCCAAGAACGTCATCCTGCTCATCGGTGACGGCATGGGCGACTCGGAGATCACCCTGGCCCGCGACTACACCGTGGGCGCGGCCGGCCGGCTGAACATGGACGCCTTCCCGCTGACCGGCGCGTACACCACGTACTCCGTCGACAGATACGGCAAGCCGGACTACGTCACCGACTCCGCGGCCAGCGGCACCGGCTGGGCGACCGGGCAGAAGACGGTCAACGGCCGGATATCGAAGTCGCCCGGCACGGACAAGCCGATGACGACGATCCTGGAGCTGGCCCAGAGGAACGGCCTGGCCACCGGCAGCGTCACCACCGCCGAGCTCACCGACGCCACCCCCGCCGTGCTCGCCTCGCACGCCACCGACCGCAGCTGCCAGGGCCCGGCCGACATGAAGGCGTGCCCGGCCGACACCATCGCCAAGGGCGGCCCCGGCTCGATCGCCGAGCAGAGCGTGAACCACAAGGTGGACGTGCTGCTCGGCGGCGGCAGGGCCCGCTTCGACCAGAAGATCACCGAGGGCCCGTACCGGGGCATGACCGTCACCGAGCAGGCGCGAAAGCTCGGCTATCAGGTGGTGACCGACGGCAAGAGCCTCCAGGGCGCCCGCCCCGGCCGGCCCGTGCTCGGCCTCTTCGCCCCCGGCAACGTCCCCGTCGAGTGGACCGGCAAGCCCGCCGCCCAGGGCGGCACGGACCCGCAGCGCTGTGTGACGGGCAACCCCGAGCGCGCGGCCGGCACGCCGAGCCTGGAGGCGCAGACCCGCAAGGCGCTCCAGTTGCTGGAGCGGAAGCAGAAGGGCTCGGGCGACCGGAAGAAGGGTTTCTTCCTCCAGGTCGAGGGCGCGTCGATCGACAAGCGCGACCACGCGGCCGACCCCTGCGGCCAGATCGGCGAGACCGCGTCCCTGGACCGCGCGGTGAAGGTCGCCCGCGCGTACGCCGCCGAGCACCCCGACACCCTCGTGGTCACCACCGCCGACCACGCCCACACCAGCCAGATCGTCCCGCTGGAGGCCAACCCGCCCGGCCTGTCCTCGACGCTGATCACGAACGAGGGGCAGCCGCTCAAGGTGAACTACTCCACCAACACACCCGGCGCCTCGCAGGAGCACACTGGTACGCAGGTGCGCATCGCCGCGCAGGGTCCGCAGGCGGAGCATGTCCTCGGGGTCACCGACCAGACCCAGTTGTTCACCACGATCCGCACGGCGCTGTCACTGCGGTGATTACCGCTCGGTAGGAAGGTGGGCCCGTTCGCCGGTGGCGGCCGGGCCCCTGCGGGTTGTGCCAGTTATACGGGCGGAACATTGGTGGATCACATACCCCCGAGCGGCCCCGGAGCGTCGAGACTGGCAATCCCGTACCACCACCGTCCGTCCGCCCCGCGCAGGAGGAACCGTCGATGACCGGGTCCCGCATCCTCGCCCTCGGCCACTACCAGCCCGCCAAGGTGCTGACCAACGACGAGCTGGCGACCATGGTCGACACCAGCGACGAGTGGATCCGCTCCCGCGTCGGGATCCGTACGCGCCGCGTCGCCGAACCCGGCGAGACCGTCGCGGCGATGGCGACCCAGGCGGCGGCCAAGGCGCTCGCGAACAGCGGGCTCGACGCCGACGACATCGACCTCGTGCTCGTCGCCACCTGCACGGCCGTCGACCGCAGCCCCAACACGGCCGCCCGCGTGGCCGCCGCGCTCGGCCTGCCCTCCCCCGCCGTCATGGACGTCAATGTCGTCTGCGCCGGCTTCACCCACGCGCTCGCCAGCGCCGACCACGCGATCCGGGCCAAGGCCGCCACGAACGCGCTGGTCATCGGCGTGGAGAAGTTCACCGCCGTCGCGGACTGGACCGACCGCACCACCTGCGTCCTGGTCGGCGACGGCGCGGGCGCCGCGGTGATCACGGCCTCGGCCACCCCGGAGATCGGCCCGGTCGTCTGGGGCTCGGTGCCGGACATGGGACACGCCGTACGGATCGAGGGCACACCCTCGCGCTTCGCCCAGGAGGGGCAGGCCGTCTACCGCTGGGCCACGACGCAGCTGCCGCCGATCGCGCGCGGCGTCTGCGAGCGGGCCGGGGTGGCGCCGGAGGATCTCGCCGCGGTCGTGCTCCACCAGGCGAATCTGCGGATCATCGAGCCTGTGGCGCGGAAGCTCGGCGCGGTCAACGCGGTGATCGCCACGGATGTCACCGAGTCCGGCAACACGTCCGCCGCGAGCATCCCGCTCGCCCTCTCCAAGCTGGTCGCCCGAGGCGAGGTCGCCTCCGGCGAGCCGATCCTTCTCTTCGGCTTCGGTGGCAATCTCTCTTACGCGGGGCAAGTGGTGCGCTGCCCGTAGGGGGTGCGGGTCCGGGCGCGGCACCGCCGCCGGGCACGCCTGCGGTGCTTTGTTCCCCTGCCCCGCCCCGCCCTGCGGGAGCGTCCTCAAGCGCCGGACGGGCTGAATTCGTCGGCTACGGTCCGCGAAATCCAGCCCGTCCGGCGCTTGAGGACAACGCGCGAAGCGTGTTGCTGGGGGTCTGGGGGCCTGCCCCCAGTTTCGGGAAGGGGCGGGCCCGGGGAACAAACCCCGGCACCCTACGGCGCTTCGCGCAGATACAGCGCCCCACACGCATGGCACAGCGCCACCCCCGGCGTCCCCCAGTCCTCGGCGGAGCGCACCTCCGCCCCAGGC
The DNA here is from genome assembly GCF_044387105.1 of Streptomyces sp. NPDC020379. Classification (NCBI taxonomy): domain Bacteria; kingdom Bacillati; phylum Actinomycetota; class Actinomycetes; order Kitasatosporales; family Streptomycetaceae; genus Streptomyces; species Streptomyces sp. NPDC020379. The sequence continues at coordinate 157,331 of NZ_JBIRVR010000012.1, read as the reverse complement.
AGAAGCTCACGCCCGCACATCGCCGTCGCCGCGTCCTCCCGGACCACGTGCCACGTCTTGACCGCCGCCCCGGGCGACCCGCCGTCCACGTACTCCGCACGCAACTCGTGTTCCATGAAGCACACCTCCTCGCCCCACGATGGGGCACGGCGGCGGCGTGCGCCACCGCGTCAGAAGACCGACCAGCCCGTGAGCGTCGTGAAGTGGTCGAGGGCCGCGACGCCCGCCACGGAGTTCCCCCGCGCGTCCAGCCCGGGACTCCAGACGCACAGCGTGCAGCGTCCCGGTATGACGGCGACGATGCCGCCGCCCACGCCGCTCTTGCCCGGCAGGCCCACGCGGTAGGCGAAGTCGCCGGCGGCGTCGTACGTCCCGCAAGTGAGCATGACGGCGTTGACCTGCTTGGCCTCACGGCGCGGCAGCAGCCGCGTGCCGTCGGCGCGCAGGCCGTGGCGGGCGAGGAAGCCGCTCGCCAGGGCGAGGTCGCGGCAGCTCATCTCGATGGAGCACTGCCAGAAGTAGTGCTCCAGCACGGTGGGCACGGGGTTGTCGAGGTTGCCGTAGCTGGCCATGAAGTGCGCGAGGGCCGCGTTGCGGTCGCCGTGCTCGGTCTCGGAGGCGGCGACGGCCGGGTCGAAGGAGACGTCCGGGTTGCCGCTCTCCGCGCGCAGGAACTCCAGCATCGTGGTGCTGGCGTCGCCGGTCAGGGTCTGGAGCCGGTCGGTGACGACGAGGGCGCCCGCGTTGATGAAGGGGTTGCGGGGGATGCCGTTCTCGTATTCGAGTTGCACCAGGGAGTTGAAGGGGTTTCCGGACGGTTCCGTTCCGACGCGGTCCCAGATCCGGTCGCCGCCCTCGGCCAGCACAAGCGCGAGGCTGAACGCCTTGGAGATGGACTGCACGGAGAACGGCCGCTCCCAGTCGCCGACCCCGTGGACCCCGCCGTCGACGTCCACGACGGCCATCCCGAACCGGCCGATGTCGACGCCGGCGAGGGCCGGGATGTAGTCGGCCACCTGGCCACGGCCGACCAGCGGCCGCGCGAAGGCGGCGACCTCTTCGAGAACGGTCTGGTAGTCCACTGTCCCGGGTCTCGCGCTTCCGTGTCGACGATGAGATTTTCGGCCTGAGGCCGGATCGGCTCGCACGATATCCGAACGCCCGGCCCACCTGCGAACTTTTGGGTACAAGGGGGTCATTCGGCCTACGCGTCCGGCGTGCGCCACCTGGTTTCGCAAGGAGGGCGGCGTGGCCCCACCCATGTCCGCGAACGAGTTCCTGGCCGCGCTCAGACGCGAGGGCGCCACGGTCGTCGAGGTCGACGGCTGGCGCAACCACAACCGTGCCGGGCACGGGCCCTGGGGCCCGGTCAACGGCGTGATGATCCACCACACGGCCTCCTCGGGCACCGACAGCACCGTACGCCTCTGCTGGAACGGCTATGACCAGCTCCCCGGCCCGCTGTGCCACGGCGTCATCGCCAAGGACGGCCGGATCCACCTCGTCGGCTGCGGCCGCGCCAATCACGCGGGCGGCGGCGACGGCGAGGTGCTCCAGGCGGTGATCGCCGAGAAGCGGCTGCCGCCCGTCCGCTGGGCCGACACCGACGGCAACGTCCACTTCTACGGCTTCGAATGCGTCAACCTCGGTGACGGCAACGACCCCTGGCCGGAGGAGCAGCTGCTGGCCGTCGAGCAGGTGGCGGCCGCGATCTGCCGCTTCCACGGCTGGACCGAGCGATCGGTGATCGGGCACCTCGAATGGCGGCCGGGCAAGCTCGACCCCACCGGCTTCTCCATGGAGCGGCTGCGCGAGCGCGTCGGCGAGCGGCTCAAGTGACGACCGCGCGCGCCACGGCGAGAATGGGGGCGTGACCAGCGACCTCCCCACCGCCTCCGCCGCCCTCGCCGCGCTGCGGCCACGGCTGCCGTCCCCGCTCGAAGAGCTGCGGGACGAGCGGTTCACCCGCCGGGGCGTACGGCTGCTGCTCAAGCGCGACGACCTGATACACCCCGAGCTCCCGGGCAACAAGTGGCGCAAGCTGGAGCCCAATCTGCGGGCCGCCGCCGAGGCCGGCCGGCGCACGCTGCTGACCTTCGGCGGCGCGTACTCCAACCACCTGCGGGCGACCGCCGCCGCGGGCCGGCTGCTGGGCTTCGCCACGGTCGGCGTCGTCCGGGGCGAGGAACTCGCCGACCGGCCGCTCAACTGGTCGCTCACGGCCTGCGTGGCCGACGGCATGCGGCTGCGCTTCGTCGACCGCGCCACGTACCGTCGCAAGGCCGAGCCCGACGTCCTCGCCGAGCTGGCCGGCGGCGACTGCTTCGTCATCCCCGAGGGCGGCAGCAACGCGGCCGCCGCGCGCGGCTGCGCCGCCCTCGGCCGGGAGCTGCGCGGCACGGCGGACGTCGTCGGCATCGCCTGCGGCACCGGCGGCACCCTCGCCGGCCTCGCCGCGGGCCTCACCGCTTCGCAGCGCGCGATCGGCTTCCCCGTCCTCAAGGGCGGCTTCCTGGGCGCGGAGATACGCGACCTGCAACGGGCGGCCTTCGGTGGCCCGCGAGGTGCCTGGACCCTCGACGAACGCTTCCACTGCGGCGGCTACGCCCGCCTCTCCCCGGAGCTCCTCGCTTTCGCCTCCGATTTCACCTCTCGGCACGGTCTGCGGGTGGAGCGGTTGTATGTGGCGAAGATGCTCTTCGGCCTGACGGCCTTGGCTTCGGAGGGGGCGTTCGCTCGGGGGACGACGGTGGCGGCGGTGATCACGGGGGCGGATCCGGGGCTCTGACAGCTGGTTCGCTTCCCCAGCCCCGCCCCTTCCCGAAACCGGGGCGAGACCCCCGGACCCCCAGCGCCCTTCGGGCGCGTCCTCAAACGCCGGACGGGCTGATATTCAGCCCGTCCGGCGTTTGAGGACAACGCGCGAAGCGTGTTGCTGGGGTCTGGGGCGAAGCCCCGGTTTCGGGAAGGGGCGGGCCCGGGGAAAAGCCCGCCGCAGGCGCAGCCGACCCGCCCCCAGACGAAAGGGGCAGCAGCCTGCTACCCCGCCTCTTCGCGGTACGCCGCCGCCTCCTCGAGGTCCAGCCGCCGCAACAGCGTCCGAAGCATCTCGTCGTCGATACGCCGAGCGTCCCGCAAGGACACGAACACCTCCCGCTCCGCCCCGATCATCTCCCGGGCCAGCCGCCGGTACGTGTCGTCCGCCGATTCGCCCGTCACCTCGTCGACCGCGCCGAGGCGCTCCCAGACGGCGTTGCGGCGGCGCTCCATGACGGTGCGGAGGCGGTCGGCGAGGGGTTCGGGGAGGGCGTTGCGGTCGTCGGCGAGGAGTTCGTCGAGGCGGCGCTCGGCGGCGGCGGACGCCTCGCTCTGGGCCTGGGCCTCGGCGAGGGTCTCGGCGGTCGGGTGGGGCGCGGGCAGCCGCAGCCGGCGGATGAGCGGGGGCAGGGTGAGGCCCTGGACGACAAGCGTGCCGATGACGGTCGTGAAGGTCAGGAAGAGGACGAGGTTGCGGGCGGGGAAGGGCTGCCCGTGGTGCGTGGTCACGGGGATCGAGAAGGCGATGGCGAGGGAGACCACGCCGCGCATCCCGGCCCAGCCGACGACGAGCGGCGCCTTCCACGTGGTGTCGGGCTCGCGTTCGCGGATGCGGGCGGAGAGGGCGCGCGGCAGGAATGTCGCGGGGAAGACCCAGACGTAGCGGGCGGCCACGACGGCGGCGAAGACCGCGGAGGCGTACCAGAGGGCGGCCTGCCCCAGGTCGTACTCCCCCAGTCCACGCATCACCACGGGCAGTTGGAGCCCGATGAGCGCGAAGACCGCGGACTCCAGCACGAAGGCGACCACGCGCCAGACGGCGGCCTCCTGGAGGCGGGTGGCGAAGTCGACCTGCCAGGAGTGGTGGCCGAGGTAGAGGGCGACGACCACGACGGCGAGCACCCCGGAGGCCCCGACCACCTCGGCGGCGGCGTAGGCGGCGAAGGGGATGAGGAGGGAGAGGGTGTTCTGCAGGAGCGGTTCGCGCAGCCGCTTGCGCAGCCAGTGCAGCGGCACCATGAGGATCAGCCCGGCCCCGATGCCGCCGAGGGACGCGACGGCGAATTCGCGGAAACCCTCGCCCCAGGTCGCGCCCTCGCCCACGGCGGCGGCGAGCGCCACCTTGTAGGCGGTGATCGCGGTGGCGTCGTTCACCAGGGACTCGCCCTGGAGGATCGTGGTGATGCGGGAGGGCAGCCCCAGGCGGCGCGCGATGGCGGTGGCCGCGACGGCGTCGGGCGGGGCGACGACCGCGCCGAGCACCAGCGCGGCGGTGAGCGGCAGTCCGGGCACGACCAGATATGCCACATAGCCGACCGCGAAGGTCGCGAAAAGGACATAGCCGACCGACAACAGCGCCACCGGGCGGATGTTGGCGCGGATGTCGAGGTACGAGCTGTCGAGCGCGGCCGTGTGCAGGAGGGGCGGCAGGATCAGGGGGAGCACGATCGCGGGGTCGAGGGTGTACTCGGGCACGCCGGGCACGTAGGAGGCGAGAAGTCCGACGGCGACGAGCAGCAGGGGCGCGGGCACCGGGGTCCGCCGGGCGGCGCCCGCGACCGCGGCACTGGCCGCGATCAGCATGAGCAGTGGCATGACATCCATCGGTCCCGGCGCTCTCCGTTTCGAAGCCCTCGGCAGTGCGAACTAGTCTGGCAATCATGAGCGAGTGCCCGCATGTTCCCGAGCTGCCGCGCCCCGAGCCCGCGCCGCTGCACCCGACCTGCCCGGAGTGCGAGGCCGCCGGCAGCAACCCGGTGCAGCTGCGGTTGTGCCTGGTCTGCGGGCATGTCGGCTGCTGCGACTCCTCGCCGTACCGCCACGCGACGGGACATTTCGAGGAGACCGGGCACGCGGTGATGCGCAGCTTCGAGCCGGGCCAGACCTGGCGCTGGTGCTATACGGACCGCCGGATCGTCTGAGGGAGCGCGGCGGGTGCCCGCGGTTGCCGCGGCGCGCTCACCCCCGACCGCTAGCATGCAGACATGATCCGACCCGCCACGCCCGACGACGTCCCCGTCATCCACGCCATGATCCGCGAACTGGCGGAGTACGAAAGGGCGCTGGGGGAGGCGAAGGCGACCGAGGAGCAGCTGCGCGAGGCCCTCTTCGGCACGGCCCCGGCGGTCTTCGCACTGATAGCGGAGAGTGACGAGGAAGGCGTCGAGGGCGGGATACCGGCGGGCGAGGCGGTCGGCTTCGCGCTCTGGTTCCGCAACTTCTCCACCTGGACGGGTACGCACGGTATCTATCTGGAGGATCTCTACGTCCGCCCGCGGGCGCGCGGCGCGGGCCACGGCAAGGCCCTCCTCGCCACTCTCGCGCGGATCTGCGTGGACCGGGGCTACCAGCGTTTCGAATGGTCAGTGCTGGACTGGAACGCACCCTCGATCGCGTTCTACAAGTCGCTGGGCGCCGAGCCGATGGAGGAGTGGACGGTGCGACGGATGTCCGGAGAACCGCTCCACACTCTTGCGGCGCTCGCGCAGAGTGACGAAAATCCCAACAGGGCGACTGCTCTTTCGATTTGAGACCGCAAGGCCCTAGCCACTGTCCGTGCTCATGGGTTTACCATGAGTGACAGTCGCGGGGCTGCTCCACAGAACCCCAGATCGCGATAGCGTCGCAGCCGAACCACGTGCCGCACCGGGCCGTGCCAAAGCCCTTCACCCGAGGGGCGGTCAGCGCGGGGCCGGTGCTCGTAACAGCTCAAGAAGCTTGTGCCACCTTGGAGGTGAGGGTGTCCCAGATCGCAGGCGAGCCCGGGACCCAGGACTTCGTGGAAGTCCGGCTGCCCGCTGCGGGTGCCTACCTGTCGGTGCTGCGGACGGCTACGGCCGGTCTCGCGGCCCGCTTGGACTTCACCCTCGACGAGATCGAGGACTTGCGTATCGCCGTGGACGAGGCGTGCGCGATCCTTCTGCAACAAGCCGTGCCCGGCTCCGTTCTCAGCTGCGTCTTCCGCCTGGTGGGCGACGCGCTGCGGGTGACCGTCTCGGCGCCCACGACGGACGGCCGCGCGCCCGAGCGCGACACCTTCGCCTGGACGGTGCTCTCCGCCCTGGCCGGCGAGGTCGACTCGACGGTCGCCGCCGACCGTACGGTCAGCATCAGCCTGCACAAGAAGCGCGGCGCCGGCCCCGGACAGCCGTGACGGAAGAGGGGGCTCCGTGAGTACTGCATCGTCGCGGGGAGTGCGTGCCCCGGCCATCCCGCAGCAGCCTGCCCGGCCGCTTCCGGCGGAACCGGGTGACCCGGTGACGCCGGCGCCGGGCGAGGCGAGCGACCCACCAGAGCGGGCGGACCACATGGAACAGCACCAGCATCAACAGTGGCACCAGCACCCCACCGCGCACGACCGCAGTGGAGCCCGTGCCCTGTTCATCGAGCTGCGGGCGCTGCCGGACGGCTCGCTCGAGCGGGCTCAGCTGCGCAATCACCTGGTGCAGATGCACCTGCCCCTGGTGGAGCACCTGGCCCGGCGGTTCCGCAACCGCGGGGAGCCGCTCGACGACCTCACCCAGGTCGCCACGATCGGTCTGATCAAGTCGGTCGACCGCTTCGACCCCGACCGCGGGGTCGAGTTCTCCACGTATGCGACGCCCACGGTCGTCGGCGAGATCAAGCGGCACTTCCGTGACAAGGGCTGGGCGGTGCGGGTGCCGCGCCGCCTCCAGGAGCTGCGGCTGGCCCTGACCACGGCCACGGCCGAGCTCTCCCAGCGGCACGGCCGCGCCCCCACCGTCCACGAGCTGGCCGAGCAGCTGGGGATCTCCGAGGAGGAGGTGCTGGAGGGGCTGGAGTCCGCCAACGCCTACAGCACGCTCTCCCTGGACGTCCCCGACACGGACGACGAGTCCCCGGCCGTCGCGGACACCCTGGGCGCGGAGGACGAGGCGCTGGAGGGCGTGGAGTACCGCGAGTCGCTCAAGCCGCTGCTGGAGGATCTGCCGCCGCGCGAGAAGAAGATCCTGCTGCTCCGCTTCTTCGGCAACATGACCCAGTCCCAGATCGCCCAGGAGGTCGGGATCTCGCAGATGCACGTCTCCCGGCTGCTGGCGCGCACCCTCGCCCAGCTGCGGGACCGCCTGCTCATCGAGGAGTAGCCGGCGAGGACCGCACCGGACCGGGCCCTCCGGGGCCCGTGCGTCAGCTTTCGCGCGGGCCGATGCCGAGCGCCTCGGTCGCGGTGGGGTTCACCAGCAGCACCATGGCGGCCACGGCCACCAGCGCGAGCACCACGCCCGCGGCGATCAGCGCGCCCCCGGCGTTGCCGAGCGTCCAGGCGACCGGCAGCGCCATGAGCTGGGTGATCATCGCGGGGCCCCGGCTCCAGCGCTTGCGCTGCCACAGCCCCCGGGCCGCCGCGAGCGGCAGCGCGGCGAGGGCGAGCACGGTCACCGCGAGCGTCTCCGCCTGCTGCGGGCTGTCCGGCTTCCCGGCGAAGCCCATGATCAGCAGATACACCCCGCCGATCAGCAGGGTGACGCCCTCCAGCGCGGCGAGCACGGCCGCCGCCGTCAGCCGCGCCGGCCGGGGACCGGCGGGCTCGGGCGCGGCGGGGGTGTGACTCTTCTCGCCGCCGGCCCGGGCGTCGCGGGTGCTCTTACGGGCGGACTTCTGCGCGGACTGCTTGCTGCTCACCCCGTCAGGGTAGCCCTGGCCCCTGCCGTACGGGGTCCGGCGGGCGCTCGGCGTGACCGACGGGACACCGGTGGACCGCGGGCCGGGGATGGGGCGTGTACCGACAGGTAGGTAGGCTGGCGCGCATGCGTGCGCTCCTTGTGGTCAATCCGTCGGCCACCACCACCAGTGCCCGTACCCGTGATGTCCTGGTGCACGCGCTCGCCAGCGACCTCAAGCTGGAGGTCGCCACCACGGAGTACCGGGGGCACGCCCGGGACCTCGCGCGGCGGGCCGCGGAGGACGGCAACACGGGCCTCGTGGTCGCGCTCGGCGGCGACGGCACGGTCAACGAGGTGGTCAACGGCCTCCTGCACGGCGGCCCCGACCCGGAGGGCCTCCCCCGCCTCGCGGTGGTGCCCGGCGGCTCGACGAATGTCTTCGCCCGCGCGCTGGGGCTGCCCAACGACGTGGTGGAGGCGACGGGCGCCCTGCTCGACGCGCTGCGCCAGGGCACCGAACGCACGGTCGGCCTGGGCCTCGCGGGGGGCACCCCGGGCACGGCGGACGAGGGCGTTCCGGCCCGCTGGTTCACTTTCTGTGCCGGATTCGGATTCGACGCCGGTGTGGTGGGCCGGGTGGAGCAGCAGCGCGAGCGCGGCAAGCGTTCGACACACGCTCTGTATGTGCGACAGGTGATGCGTCAATTCGTCGGCGAACCGAATCGGCGGCACGGCACGATCACCCTCGAACGACCGGGCGAGGACCCACTCGAGAATCTCGTCATGTCGATAATCTGCAACACCGCGCCATGGTCATACCTGGGCAACCGCCCGCTCTACGCCTCGCCGCAGGCATCCTTCGACACCGCCCTTGACGTGCTGGGATTCACCAAGCTGTCCACGGCGGCGGCCGGCCGTCACCTCGCTCAGCTGATGCGGTCGACGCCCGAACGAGGGCCGCATGGAAAGCACGCCGTATCCCTGCACGACCAGACCGCCTTCACCTTGCATTCGCAGGTCCCGCTGCCCTTCCAGATGGACGGTGACCACCTCGGGCTGCGTACGAGCGTGACGTTCACAGGCGTACGCCGTGCACTGCGTGTGATTGTGTGAGCGGTAGGGCCGAAAGTCCTTCCACTCGAACGTTTAGGCTGGGTTCCACCCCCTGGAAGTACGGCTGTGACCTAGCCGACACCGAGGAATCAAAAAAAACTTTCCAGAAGGGGTTGTATCCGCCGCCGAGGTTTGCGAGTCTCTTCATGGCGCTCGGGACGGCCGCTCAACAAGGCTCCCCGACACAGCCCGAACCCCCTCCCTTTTTCCTGGACTGCCCCAGTTTCGACTGGGCGTCAGCCCTTCCCTTGCGGGGGGATTCGTGAAAGCGTTCACATTCACAAGCAACGTAGCCGCAATAACGAGGAGATGGAGCAGCCATGGACTGGCGTCACAACGCCGTTTGCCGCGAGGAAGACCCCGAGCTGTTCTTCCCCATCGGCAACACCGGTCCTGCGCTGCTGCAGATCGAGGAAGCCAAGGCCGTCTGCCGCCGCTGCCCCGTCATGGAGCAGTGCCTGCAGTGGGCGCTCGAGTCCGGCCAGGACTCCGGCGTCTGGGGTGGACTCAGCGAGGACGAGCGCCGCGCGATGAAGCGCCGTGCCGCTCGCAACCGGGCGCGTAACGCGACCGCCTGAGCCGACACCCCTTCGGCCACCCGAGCCGCAGCGCGCAGTACCCCCCGATGCGCATAGCTTTGAGCCCCGGACCTTTGTCAAGGTCCGGGGCTCGTTGCGTGGTGCGGGTCAGTTGCCACCCGCGGCGAGAGCGCTCTTCGGGTGCGTCCTCGATCGCCGGCCAGGCTGAACCTGGCCGAGGCCGGCCCTCGGCTTCAGGACTGCGGTCCGGACCTGCCGGCCCGGCCGACCGTTTGAGAGCGACCACCGCCGGGGGCACCTCCCAGCGGCAGCCGGGGCAGACAGCGGTCCCGCGCCCAGGAACGCCACGAGCTACGGCTTGTCCGCCCTGACCGGCAGGTCGAGAACGACCTTCGTACCGCCCCCCGGTGCCGGCAGCATGCCGAACGTGCCGCCCATCTCGCCCTCCACCAGCGTCCGCACGATCTGGAGGCCGAGATTTCCCGCGCGCTGGGGGTCGAAGCCCTCCGGCAGGCCGCGCCCGTCGTCCTGGACGGAGATCAGCAGGCGCGCCTCCTTGCGGGTGCCGCTGCGGACCGCGGTGACCTCGACCGTGCCCGTCTCCCCCGGCCCGAAGCCGTGCTCCATCGCGTTCTGGAGCAGTTCGGTCAGGACCATCGACAGCGGCGTCGCGACCTCGGCGTCGAGGATGCCGAAGCGCCCCGTGCGCCGGCCGGCGACCCGGCCCGGGGAGATCTCGGCGACCATGGCCAGGACGCGGTCGGCGATCTCGTCGAACTCCACCCGCTCGTCCAGATTCTGCGACAGCGTCTCGTGGACGATCGCGATCGAGCCGACCCGGCGGACCGCCTCCTCCAGCGCCTCGCGCCCCTCGGCGGAGCCGATCCGGCGGGCCTGGAGGCGCAGCAGCGCGGCCACGGTCTGGAGGTTGTTCTTCACCCGGTGGTGGATCTCCCGGATGGTCGCGTCCTTGGTGATCAACTCACGCTCGCGGCGACGCAGTTCGGTGACATCGCGCAGGAGTACGAGTGAACCGATGTGATTTCCCTTGGGTTTGAGGGGAATCGCCCGGAGCTGGATGACGCCGTCGCTGCCCTCGACCTCGAACTCGCGCGGTGCCCAGCCGCTGGCGAGCTTGGCGAGGGACTCGTCCACCGGTCCACGCGAGGGCGCCAACTGAGCGGTGGTCTCGCCCAGATGATGCCCCACGAGGTCGGCGGCGAGGCCGAGCCGGTGATAGGCGGAGAGCGCGTTGGGGCTGGCGTACTGCACGATGCCGTCCGCGTCCAGCCTGATCAGGCCGTCACCGGCGCGGGGCGAGGCGTCCATGTCGACTTGTTGCCCGGGGAACGGGAAGGTGCCGTTCGCGATCATCTGGGCGAGGTCCGAGGCGCTCTGGAGATAGGTGAGCTCCAGCCGGCTCGGCGTCCGCACGGTCAGCAGATTGGTGTTGCGGGCGATGACCCCGAGGACCCGCCCCTCCCGGCGTACGGGGATGGACTCGACCCGCACCGGGACCTCCTCGCGCCACTCCGGGTCGCCCTCGCGGACGATCCGGCCCTCGTCGAGCGCGGCGTCGAGCATGGGGCGGCGGCCGCGCGGGACGAGGTGGCCGACCATGTCGTCCTGGTAGGAGGTGGGTCCGGTGTTGGGCCGCATCTGGGCGACGGACACATAGCGGGTGCCGTCGAGGGTGGGGACCCACAGGACGAGGTCGGCGAAGGACAGGTCGGAGAGCAACTGCCACTCCGAGACCAGCAGGTGGAGCCACTCCAGGTCGGAGTCGCCCAGGGCGGTGTGCTGGCGTACGAGGTCGTTCATGGAGGGCACGGCTGTGAGCCTACCCGCGCCCGGCGGCCTCATTTTGTTCCACCTGGCGCCCGCACGGGCATGGACACCGGCGAATGGTCTAGTCCACAATGAGTAAGCAAAGTTTCCGCCTTCCCCGCACAGGAGGGTGGATCGAGGCCCGGCGTCTTCTGCCCTGATCGCGCCGCGGCCTCCGATCGGCCGCACCGCGCCCGGGGACCGCACACCCCGCGCCCGGTGGGCCGATGCCGGCTCCGGGCTGCGGTGCCGGCCGGGCCGAGGGTCCCGGCCAGGCGCCGCGGCCCGTAGTGGCGCGTCCCCCCTCGGCTCTCACCTCCGGCCACCACCCCCGCCGATATCCCCGGCCGCGCTTCGTCCTCAAACTCCGCGGGCCCCGTATTTACGGCTCGGTAATCACGGCTCGCCGACCGCTCTCCCGGTACGCGGGCGGACCGGGAGGGGAAGCATCTTCCGGACAGCCCACTCTGTTAGATTGGTCTATACCACAACCCCACAGCCCACTCTCCAGATCGGCAGGCACAGCGTGGAAGTTGTCATCGTCCCGGACGCCAAGGCAGGCGGCGAGCTCATCGCGGAGGCCATGGCCGAGCTCCTGCGTCGCAAGCCGGACGCCCTGCTGGGCGTGGCCACCGGCTCCACCCCGCTGCCCATCTACGAAGCGCTGGCGGCCAAGGTCCGCGCGGGCGCGGTGGACGCCTCGCGCGCCCGCGTCTGCCAGCTCGACGAGTACGTCGGCCTGCCCGCCGACCACCCCGAGTCCTACCGCTCGGTGGTGCTGCGCGAGGTCGTCGAACCGCTCGGGCTGACCGAGGACTCCTTCATGGGCCCCGACGGCACCGCCGAGGACGTCCAGGCCGCCTGCGAGGCGTACGACCGGGCGCTGCCCGAGGCCGGCGGCGTGGACCTCCAGCTGCTCGGCATCGGCACCGACGGGCACATCGGCTTCAACGAGCCGTGCTCCTCGCTCGCCTCCCGCACCCGGATCAAGACGCTCACCGAGCAGACCCGCGTCGACAACGCGCGGTTCTTCGAGGGCGACATCGACCAGGTGCCCCATCACGTCATCACCCAGGGCATCGGCACCATCCTGGAGGCCCGCCACCTGGTCCTGCTGGCCACGGGCGAGGGCAAGGCCGACGCGGTCGCCGCGACGGTCGAGGGGCCGGTCTCCGCGCTGGTCCCGGCTTCCGCGCTACAGCTCCACCCGCATGCGACGGTCGTCGTGGACGAGGGTGCGGCGTCGAAGCTGAAGCTCGCGGATTACTTCCGGCACACGTATGCCAATAAGCCGGGCTGGCAGGGGCTGTAGGCGCGCCCTGCCAGGGGTTTCTTCCGGGCTCGGCCCGCTGCGCCCGCGGCGGGCCTTTTCCCCGGCCCCGCCTCTTCCCGGAACTGGGGCTGCGCCCCGGACCCCCGCAACACGCTTCGCGCGTTGTCCTCGACCGCCGGACGGGCTGAATGCGCTGGCTACGGTCCGCACATTCCAGCCCGTTGGGGGTACCTCTGGGGACCCCCGGACAGAGTCCGGGGGAGGTAGCTGAGGAGTTTGAGGGCGCGGCCGCAGGCCGCTGGGGGTCCGGGGGCCTCCCCCCACGCGGCGGAGCCGCACATCGGACGCAGCCGGGAAGGCGCGGGGCGGGGGAAAAAGCCCGCCGCAGGCGCAGCCGACCCGCACCCCGACACACACATCAGCCCCCAGCGATAACCTCCGCCGCGGCCACCCCGCAGACCCGCCCCGCCCCATGCGTGGCCACATGCAGCGCCCCCGCCGGAGGCGCCACGTTCAGGCCCATTTCCACGACCACCGCGTCCGGCCGCGCGGCGAGAAGAGCGTCGAGCGCCTTCGCCATCCACGGATGGCGGTGGACGTCCCGCACCACGGCCACGATCCGCCGGGGGCCCGCGTCCCGGAGCACCCGGTCGGCACCGGCCTCGCCGGAGGCGTACGCGCCGGTCGTCGTCCCCGGCAGCAGCCGGGTCAGCTCGGCGGCGACGCCCCATGGGGTCTCGTCGCCGACGGCAATGTTCGCGACGGGGGTGAAGGCGGCGACGTGCGCGGGGCCGGTGAGCGGCTCGTGGTCCGCCGAGCGGGTCACCCGCAGGGCGCGCCGCGCGGCCGCCAGGCCGATGCCGGGGTCGGGCGCGCCCGGCTCCGGCCGGCGGGCCACGTCGCGCGCCAGCGCGCGTACCCGCGCGGCCGCGTCGGCGAGCCGCTCCTCCGGCAGCGCCCCGGAGCGCACGGCGCCGACCAGCGCGTCACGCAGCCGCAGCACCGTCTCCTCGTCGGCCAGGCCGCCGCCGACGCAGATCGCGTCGGCGCCCGCGGCGACGGCCATGACGCTGCCGCGTTCGATGCCGTAGGTCGCGGCGATGGCCCGCATCTCCATGCCGTCGGTGACGATCAGGCCGTCGAAGCCGAGGCCGCCCTCGGCGGCGGGGGCACGCAGCAGGCCGTGCAGCGCGGCCGGGCTGAGGGTCGCGGGGAAGGCGGGGTCGAGCGCGGGCAGCAGGATGTGCGCGCTCATCACGGCCTTGGTGCCCGCGGCCACGGCCGCCCGGAAGGGCACCAGTTCCCGGGTGTGCAGCGTGGCGAGGCCGGCGTCGATGCGCGGCAAGTCGTGGTGGGAGTCGACGGCCGTGTCGCCGTGGCCGGGGAAGTGCTTGGTGCACGCGGCCACGCCCGCGGCCTGCATCCCCTCGACGTAGGCGGCGGTGTGCCGGGCGACCAGCGCCGGGTCGGCGCCGAAGGACCGTACGCCGATGACCGGGTTGTCCGGGTCGGAGTTGACGTCCGCGGAGGGCGCCCAGTTGAGGTTGACGCCGCAGGCCGCGAGGCGGCGGCCGAGTTCCCGGGCGACGGCCCGGGTCAGCGCGGTGTCGTCGACGGCGCCGAGCGCGAGGTTGCCGGGGAAGGAGGAGCCCGTACGTGCCTCCAGGCGGGTGACGTCGCCGCCCTCCTCGTCGATCGCCACGAGCACGTCGGCGCGCTCCGCCCGCAGTTGGGCGGTGAGGGCGGCGAGCTGTTCCGGCGAGGCGATGTTGCGGCCGAACAGGCCGACGGCGGCCAGCCCTTCGCCGAGTCTGCGCAGCAGCCAGCCGGGGGCGGTGGTGCCGGTGAATCCCGGCTGGAGGACCGTGAGGGCGTCCCGGGTGAGCGTGTCCATGGAAGTAAGTGCTAGCCCTTCACTGCGCCGGACGTAAGGCCACCGACCGCCTTGCGCTGGAGGATGACGAAGAGGATGAGGATCGGCAGGGCGAAGAGCGAGGAGGCGGCCATCGTGGCACCCCAGTCGTCGCCGAAGGCGGAGCGGAAGCTGGTGAGCCAGAGCGGGAGCGTCTGCGCGCCCGGATCCTTGCTGAGGATCAGGACCATCGGGAACTCGTTCCAGACGGTGATGAAGCCGAAGAGCGAGGTGGCCATCACGCCGGGGGCGAGCAGCGGGAAGATCACCTTGATGAACGCCTGGGTGCGGGTGCACCCGTCGACCATCGCGGACTCCTCCAGCTCCTTGGGCACGGCGGCCACGTAGCCGCGCAGGGTGAGCACGGTGAAGGGCAGCACCATGACCGTGTAGATGGCGATCAGCGGCGGGAGGCTGTTCAGCATCTCGGCGTCGCGCACGATCATGTAGTACGCGATGACCATGACCTCCCAGGGGGCCATCTGGGCCATCATCATCACGAGGATGAAGCTCTTGCGGCCCTTGAAGCGCATCCGTGCCACGGCGAACGACGCCAGCAGCGCGATCACCAGTGACAGCGCGACGGCGACCAGCGTCACCGTGAGGGAGTTGCCGACGAGCGTCCAGAAGCCGTCCGCGTCCATCGCCTTGGTGAAGTGCTCGAAGGTGGGGCTCATGGGGAACCACTGGGGGGTGTCGCCGACGATGTCCTTGTTGGCCTTGAAGGCCGTGGAGAACATCCAGTAGACGGGGAAGGCGAAGACCGCGAAGAGGACGACGGCCGCCGCCCCGGGCCAGGCGCGGCCGAGAAGCGAGCGGTTCACAGCTCGTCCCCCTCTTGCTTGAGGACAAGGCGCAGGTAGTACGCCGTCAGGGCCAGCAGGATGACGATGGTGAGGATGGAGATCGCGGCCCCGGCGCCGAAGTGCTGGTTGCCCATGCCCTCGACGAACGCGTAGACCGGCAGGGTCTCGGTGAGCCGGTCGGGCCCGCCCTCGTTGATCGCGAAGATCTGGGTGAACGACTTGAAGACCCAGATGACTTCGAGGAACGTCGTGGCGAGGAAGAACGGCTTGAGGAAGGGGAAGGTCACCGAGGTGAACTGCTTCCAGCTGCCCGCGCCGTCCAGCGAGGCCGCCTCGTAGAGCTCCTTGGGGATCGTGGTGGTCGCCGCGTAGAGGTTGATCGCCACGAAGGGGATCGACTGCCACACGATCAGCACAGTGACCACGAAGAAGGTGGAGAGCTGGCTGCTGGTCCAGTTGTAGTCGGCCATGGAGTGCCAGCCGAGGTTGTCCAGCACGTAGTTGACGACGCCGAACCGCTGGGCGAACAGCCACTGGAAGACGGTGGTCGCGGCCACGACGGGCATGGCCCAGGCGAGGACGAGGCCGAGCGACAGCAGCAGCCGCAGCTTGGTGCCGAGGCGGGCGAGCAGCAGCCCGATCAGACAGCCCAGGAGCATGATCAGGACGACGTTGGCCGCGGTGAAGACCACCGAGCGGACGGCGACCTTCCAGAAGTCGGAACTGCCGAGCTGATCGCTGTAGTTGTCGAATCCGGTCCACTCGGTGACGCGCCGGATCAGCTGTCGCTTGTTGAGGTCCTGGAAGGACAGCAGCCCGTTCTTGACCAGCGTCCAGCCGAGCAGCGCCACCGTGACGAGGGCGGCGGGGAGGATCAGGAGGTACGGGAGGCCCCCCGCGGTCCGGCCGCGGCGGGGTGGCGGGGCGCCGCCCCGGCTGATCCGGGCGGCGGACTCGGCCGTCGCCTCTTCGATCTGCGCTGACATCGTCGTCCGCCTTCTCCCCTGTCGAACGGTATTGCGTGGTGCGCGGTGGTGCAGGGGCCGGTGCGGGCCGGCCCCCGTACCACCGGACGGGTCACTGCTTCTTGCTGAGGCGCTTGTTCATCTCGCCCTCGACCTGCTTGGCCGCGTCCTCCGGCGACTTGCCGTTGAGGACAGCCGTCATATACGCCTTGATCGGGTTCGGGGCGTTCTCCACCTCGGCCCACTCGGGGATCAGCGGGGTGGTGCCACCGCCCTTGACGGCGGGGGCGGCGGCCTCGGCGGCCGGGTTGCCCTTCACATTCGCCAGCAGCGCTTCCTTGTTGGGGATGTTGCCGACCTCCTTGGACAGCGCGGCCTCGTTCTTGTCGGACAGCGCGATCTTCAGGAACTCCCTCGCGAGGTCCTGCTTCTTGCTGCCCTCGGCGACGGCGAGGTTGGAGCCGCCGAGGAAGACGCCCTCGGGCTTGTCGGCACTCTCACCGGGGATGGTGAAATAGCCGATCTCCTTCTCGATGGCCGGGTTCGCCTTGATGGCGGTCTGCGCCTCGTAGCCCATGCCGATGAACGCGCCGGTCTTGCCCTTGGCGAAGATGTCGGCCTGCTGCGGAGTGGCCTCGTCCTTGTCCTTGGGCGCCTTGCTGAACGCCTGGTACTGCTTGTAGATGTCCATGGCCTTGGCGACCTTGGGGTCACCGAGGTTGGAGACGTACTTCTTGCCGTCCTTCTTCACCAGGTCGGCGCCGGTGCCGATGGTGAGGCCGTCGAGGAAGTACCAGTTCTGGCCGGGCAGGTAGAGCGGCTCGGCGTCGCCCTTCTTCTGGATGGCGTCCAGGTCCTTGAAGAATTCGTCGCGGGTCTTCGGGACGTCCTTGATGCCCGCGTCCGCCCAGATCCTCTTGTTGTAGATCACGACGCGGTTGGCGGCGTACCAGGGGGCCGCGTACTGCTTGCCCTCGAAGACGGAGGGCTTGTTGAGGGACTCGGTCCAGTCCCCGCCGATCTCCTTCTTGAGGTCGCCGAGGTCGGCGAGGCCACCGGTCTGGGCGTACGAGGGGGTCTGGGTGTTGCCGATCTCGATGACGTCGGGCGGGGAGGACTCGGAGAGCGCGGTGGTCAGCTTCTGCTGGATGCCGTTCCACTGCTGGACCTGGACGTTCAGCTTGGCGCCGGTCCGCTGCTCGAACTCGGCCTGCACCGACTTCGTCCAGCCGGGCGGGTTCGAGCCGTCCATGAACCACACGGTCAGGCTCTTGTCCTTGGAACCGTTTCCGTCCGATCCCTTGTCACTGTCGCTGGACCCACAGGCAGCAACACTCACCAACATGGCCGCGACACCCGTCGCCGCTATGAGCCCACGCTTCACAGCACTCTCCTCAAGGACCGAATGTGGTCTTTAATGGTTTAGACCAGTGCCCGCAGCTTGGCCTAGACCTTTTGGGGTGTCAAGGGTGTATAAGAGTCGCTGTCGGCTCCGTTACCGGACCGACACCTCGAGGTCCACCTGGCGTCCCAGGGCTCCTCGGGCGCTGCCCGTGCCACGATGTGACCGCGACAGACGGAGGAGCCGGTGACAGCAGCAGGATCGGAGTCGGGAAGGCACACGATGGTGACCGAGGGTGGTACGGCGGGTGCGGCGGACAGCGGTGGCGCGTCGGGCGGCGCGCGGGTCGCGCGCGTTCCCAAGTACTACCGCCTCAAACGGCACTTGCTGGAAATGACCGAAACCATGCCCCCCGGCACGCCCGTGCCGCCGGAGCGGACGCTGGCCGCCGAGTTCGACACCTCTCGTACGACCGTCCGCCAGGCCCTCCAGGAGCTGGTGGTCGAGGGGCGCCTGGAGCGCATCCAGGGCAAGGGGACATTCGTCGCGAAGCCGAAGGTCTCCCAGGCGCTGCAACTGACCTCCTACACGGAGGACATGCGCGCCCAGGGCCTGGAGCCCGCCTCGCAGCTCCTCGACATCGGCTACGTCACCGCCGACGACCGGCTCGCCTCGCTCCTCGACATCACCACGGGCGGCCGCGTCCTGCGCATCGAGCGCCTGCGCCTCGCCAGCGGCGAGCCGATGGCGATCGAGACCACCCACCTGTCCGCGAAGCGGTTCCCGGCGCTGCGCCGGAGCCTGGTGAAGTACACCTCGCTCTACACCGCCCTGGCCGAGGTCTACGACGTCCGTCTCGCGGAGGCCGAGGAGACGATCGAGACGTCGCTGGCCACCCCACGGGAAGCGGGCCTCCTCGGCACGGACGTGGGCCTGCCCATGCTGATGCTCTCCCGCCACTCCCTGGACGCGCAGGGGGAGCCGGTGGAGTGGGTGCGGTCGGTGTACCGGGGGGACCGCTACAAGTTCGTGGCACGGTTGCGGCGGCCGGCGGAGTAGCGGCCCCGGCTTCAGCAGCCCGTCTCACGCGTGCGGAGGGTCAGTAAGGCCGGAGTCCACCGGTGTCGAGGACGAACCCGAATGGCTCGGGGATGTGCACGGTCTCGCCGAAGTCGGCGTCTTCCCGGAGTCGGTAACGACCGTTTTCCACCTCGCTGAACAGCGTTACCGTCTTCTGCCGGGCGTCGACGACGAGGTACAGCGGGATATTCATCAAGGGATAGTCGCGGAGTTTACCGACCCAGTCGTTCTCCGGATTCGAGGGAGAAACGACTTCCACGGCGATCAGTGCGAGCTCGGCGGCCACGCTGCTGTCCGTGGTGAGCATGGCTTCCTCAGGCAGATAGGTCAGGTCGGGATTGCGGACCTTCGCCGTCTGGGGGGACGCGAGATCCGTGTTGCCGGTGTCGACGTACCCCGTCGGGGTGTGCGCGTCGAACTGGCGGCGGATCTTGCTGAGGTTGAGCTGGTGGATGGCCGAGGGAGACGCCTGCATGACAAGGATGTCGCCGGACAATTCCGCTTTGAACCCTTCCGGCAGGGCGCGGCGGACCTCTTCGAGCAGTTCGAAGTGCTGCGGATCCATCGTGTGCTCCTTGGCAGGCGGTGAGCGTCTGTCGTCGGGAGGCTGGTGCGGGTTGTTTCTACGGACCCGAGGGCCGGGAACTGGTGGACCAGCCATCGCGCACGAGCCTCGGCCGATGTGACAGTGCCATTGTGGAGCAAGCCCCGGAAGCATTCCAATGCCGAGCGGTCAGGGCTCGTCGGGAAAATCGCGGCCAGGCTGCGGCGGCCGACGGAGTAGCCGCCCCCTACGCTCGCCCGTATGACGCCCATCGAGCACGCCGTGGTGACCACGGCGACCGACACCGAGGCCAAGGCCCCCTCCCTGGCCGCCGGGATCATCGACGCCGAGCTGACCGCCTGCGCCCAGGCCGTCCCGGCCATGGGCGGCAGCGCGGCGTATCCGACGTGAGTGACGGCGGGGACGGCAGGCTGAGGGCTGCCCCGGTGATCAGCCGCCGGTACGCGCAGCTTTCCGCCGACCGCCGGAAAGCAACTTCACGCCCGGCTTCTCCACCCATTCGTGCAGAAGCACGGCGGCGACGACGGACATCGCCAGAAGCAGAAACGCGTGCAGGGACACGGGAATCAGCAGGTGGTGCTTCTTCAGGAAGTGATTGGCGCTGAAATGATGATTTCGTGCACGAGGTAGAGCGCGAACTTCGCGTCTCAGCCGGTAGCCTGTCCGACGGTGGCCGCGAAGGCCGGCAGTACGCCCACGAACAGATTCCCCGCCACCACCGTCACCCACAGCCCTCGGGTCGGCAGCCCCTTCACCATCTTGATGATGAAGGGGAATGAGAGATGGAAGAGCGCCTCCGCCCAGGCCGCGGCCGCGCGGAGGGCCCCGCAGCGGGACCTCACAGAGGTCAAGGAAATGAAATGCAGTCCCCCTCCCTTCCCCTGTCTGTCTGGTGGATCATCTCCGTCGCGGCAACAGCGGCATTCATCGCCTTCTACGTCCCGGCCATGCCAACTCGGCAATACAAGATCCAGATCTCTCTCGGGTGTATGGGTACAACTGATACTGACCGTGGCAGCAATGGGCACGCTCGGGGTGTGGCTGGCCTCTGCGGCCCGCTGAGACAGTTCCGCGACATGCGTCGGCTGCGCATCGATCCGGCCGAAGGGGTACGGAAAGGTCGCCCATGGATGACGACGTGCGCCTGGAACCCCCATGCCGCATCTGCGGCTTCGTCGACGGCCAGTGCTTCCAGGAGAACGGAGTACTCAACTGGCCGCCTCCGAATGGCGCTGACAGCGTCTATCGCGAGGGGGCGCGGGTCCGGCACCCCTGCCCCCTCGCCGTACGGCAACTGAAGCCGAACGGGCCCGACGGGTCTCCCTGTCACAACTCCATCGGAATACAGGCCAGTTAACCCGTAAGAGGGACTCCGCCCCACCATGCCCTCGCGATACGGTGGCCAGGATTCTCCGCTTCGTGCCACGACGAGACGAAGCGACCCCCAACGCCGGCGGCAACCAGCGAAGGGGGTCTGCACCCACCAGGAGTCAGGAGCTCCCAGCAAATGCTGAAGCATGTTAGCGCCCCCGCGCGCTTCTTCTCGCAGGTGCCCAACGAGATCATCCGCCACCCCCACCTCTCCTCCGACGCCGTCCGTCTCCTCACCTGGCAGCTCTCGCTCCCCGACGGTGTCGATCAGCCGCTGTCGAAGACCGCCGAGCAGGCCGGGATCAAGAAGACCGCGTTCACGCGGGCCAAGCGGGAGTTGGCCGCCGCCGGGTATTTCCACGAGTGGCGGGGGCAGGGCGCCGGTGGGCTGTGGAGGACCAGGCAGTTGGTGTCGAACGTGCCGCTGACCGCCGAGGAGGCCGTGGCCGTACGGGATGGGGGCGCCCCACCGAGTGCCGTGCCACCGGCCATCGGTGAGCCGGGCCGTCCGGCCGTCGGTCGCTCCCCGAAAGAGAACACCGGGGAGAACACCTCCCACCCGCTCGCCGAACGCGGCGCGCGGGCGATCGTCGCCGTGTGCCACGCGGAGCGGCGGTTGCGGCTCGCCGGGCGGGAGGTCGAGCGGCTCGCGCCGCTCGCCGGGGAGTGGCTGTCGCGCGGGGCGACGCTCCAGGAGCTGCGGGAAGCGCTCACCGACGGGCTGCCGGAGCGCGTCCACTCCCCCGTCGGGATCCTCCGCGACCGGCTGACGCGCAAGATGCCGGATCCCGCTCCCGAGCCCGCTCCACGGCCGCAGCCTCTGCGCGCCTGCACCGGCACCTGTGGCCGCATGATCCGGCCCGTCGCCGACGAGACCACGTGCCGCGACTGCCGGCTGGAGGCGGCCGGAAGCGACTCTTCCGAGGCGGAAGGAGCAACTCAGCGCGGCATGAATGCCGTTCGAGCCGCGCTGGAGGCTTGCGTACGGCCGAGGCCCGCCATCTGACCTCAGATGACGTTGCCATACCGATATGCGGACAGGGGGTGACTCCCAGCAGGACCCTGACCTAGATTTCCTGCGCATCACGCAGTGATCACCTAGGGGGGAGTCGCCACCATGACAGAACCACCGATGGAGCCACCGGAGCGCGGGCGCGGGCCCGTTGTCACGGTGCCGATGGTCGTGGCCGGGGTGTGTCTCGCCATTCCCTTCGTCGCCATGCTGTGGGTCGACTCCTACGCGCGGCTCACGCCCGCGTTCATCGGGATCCCGTTCTTCTACTGGTACCAGATGCTGTGGGTGCTGATCTCGACCGCGCTCACCGTCATCGCGTACACGCTCGTGCGACGACACGAGCGGAACGAGCGGATCCGTAAGGCGGGTGAGCGGGCGTGAAGGACGGCGTCAACGGCGTGGCGCTCGCCGTGTTCATCTTCTTCTTCCTCGTCGTCACGGTGATGGGGTTCGTCGCCTCCCGGTGGCGGCGCGCGGAGAACGCGGACAACCTCGACGAATGGGGGCTGGGCGGGCGTTCGTTCGGCACCTGGATCACGTGGTTCCTGCTGGGCGGCGACCTCTATACCGCCTATACCTTCGTCGCCGTGCCGGCGGCCATCTACGCGGGCGGCGCCGCGGGATTCTTCGCGGTGCCCTACACGATCCTGTGCTATCCGCTGGTGTTCACCTTCCTGCCCCGGCTCTGGTCGGTGGCGCACAAGCACGGTTATGTGACGTCCTCGGACTTCGTGCGCGGCCGGTTCGGGTCGAAGGGGCTCTCCCTGGCGCTCGCGCTGACCGGGCTGCTCGCGACCATGCCGTACATCGCGCTCCAACTCGTCGGCATTCAGGCCGTGCTGGACGTGCTCGGGGTCGGTGGCGGGTCCAACTGGTTCATGAAGGACCTGCCGCTGCTCATCGCGTTCGGCGTGCTCGCGGCCTATACCTATTCGGCCGGACTGCGGGCTCCCGCGCTGATCGCCTTCGTCAAGGACGCGCTGATCTACATCGTGATCATCGTGGCCATCATCTACATCCCCATCAAGCTGGGGGGTTTCGAGCACATCTTCGCGAAGGCCGGGGACGCCTTCGCCGAGAAGAATCCGGCGACGGGCAAACCGCGCGGTTCCCTGGTGAGCGGTCCGGACGCGCAATGGGCGTACGCGACGCTCGCGCTCGGTTCGGCGATGGCGCTGTTCCTCTATCCGCATTCGGTGACCGCGGTCCTCTCCAGCAAGAGCCGCGACGTCATCCGCCGCAACACCACGATCCTGCCGCTCTATTCGCTGATGCTGGGCCTGCTGGCCATGCTCGGCTTCATGGCGATCGCCGCGGGCGTCAAGGTGAAGAACGGCCAGCTGGCCATCCCGCAGCTCTTCGAGGACATGTTCCCGGACTGGTTCACGGGCGTCGCCTTCGCGGCGATCGGGATCGGCGCGCTGGTGCCGGCGGCCATCATGTCCATCGCCGCGGCGAATCTCTTCACCCGGAACATCTACAAGGACTTCATCCGGCCGGACGCCTCGCCCGAGCGCGAGGCGAAGGTCTCCAAGCTCGCCTCACTGCTGGTGAAGGTCGGCGCGCTCGTCTTCGTCCTGACGATGGACAAGACGGTCGCGATCAATTTCCAGCTGCTCGGCGGCATCTGGATCCTCCAGACCGTCCCGGCGCTCGTGGGCGGGCTCTTCACCCGCTGGTTCCACCGGTGGGGGCTGCTGGCGGGGTGGGCGGTCGGCATGGCATACGGGACGTGGCGGGCATATGACACACCCAGTGCGACTCAGGACCATTTCGGGAATACGAACCTTATTCCATTCATCGGAGAGAAGGGGTATATCGGGCTTACGGCATTCGTCCTGAATGTGCTTGTCGCGGTGGTGCTCACGGTGGTGTTCAAGGCGGTGGGTGTCCCGGACGGGGTGGACGAGACGAAGGCGTCCGATTACACGGCGGATGTGGGTGATCCGGGGGTGGTGGAGGAACTGCCTCCCGCGACGGCGGGGGCACCAGGGGGCCACTGACGCCTGCGGCGGGCTTTGTTCCCCTGCCCCGTCCCTTCCCGGCCGCATCGATGTGCGGCTCCGCCGCGTGGGGGGCAAGCCCCCGGACCCCCGCAACACGCTTCGCGCGTTGTCCTCAATCTCCCCCAGCTACCGCTGGGAGGTGCCCCCAACGGGCTGAATGTGCTGGCTACGGTCCGCACATCCAGCCCGTCCGGCGTTTGAGGACCCGTCCGCAGGCCGCTCCCACCGCTGGGGGCACCCCCGGACGAGGTGTCTGGGGGGAGGCAGCGGAACTCGCGGCCGGGGACCCAGGGCACGCGCCCCGGCAGAGGAAAAGCCCCCGCCGACACCCCCAGGCACCCCCCAGACGCACCGCCGCACCCCCACCCACCCCGCGCCCCACCCAGGGCCGCGGCGCGCCCGACAGGGCGCGTGGCGGCCCTTCGCCATGCCCCTTGCGGGCAGGCCCTGTTAGCACATTCCGACCCGCGCGATTACCGCGCGACACAAGATGTGGTGGTGCGTGCGACGGCCAGCACTAGATGTATGCTCGTCCTCGCTGTCGTCGCAGGGGAATCCGGTGGAAATCCGGAACTGTCCCGCAACGGTGCATGTATGCCGTAATGACGCATGCAGGAGTCCGAGTACCTGCCGACAGCACGCCCACCGCTGAGCCGCACCGGCTCGCACCGGGCGTTTTGTATTCGTCCGGGCCTCGCGGGTTGGGCCGATGGACGCTACGAGCATGCCCTGATGCCTCAGGCATGCCCGTACGCGCCCGTCGCGCGCCACCCGCCCGGCCCCTTGCCGAGCGAGGGAGAGCCTCAGTGACCATCGCGCCCGCCGATCCGGTCTCAGCATCCGCGGAAGCGACCGGCGGCCCCGGGACCGCGCTGCTGCGCACCCTGACCGACCTCACCGCCGATCTGTCCGCCACCGACCCCGGAAAGGTCGCCGCCGCCGCGCTGCGGGGCCGCCACCCGGGCTCGGACGAGGCCGAACTGCGGTCCCTGGCCACCGAGGCCGCCGCCGGCCTGATCGCCGAGGAGCCCGAGTACTCCAAGCTCGCGGCCCGCCTGCTCACCCTCGCCATCGCCGAGGAGGCCGCCGGACAGGGCGCCGTCTCCTTCTCCGCGTCCGTCGCGACCGGCCACCGCGAGGGCCTGATCGCCGACGACACCGCCGCCTTCGTGGCGACCCACGCCGCGCGCCTCGACGAGCTCGTCGAGAAGGCGCTCGCCGACGGCGCCGACGACCGCTTCGGCTACTTCGGCCTGCGCACCCTGCACAGCCGCTACCTGCTGCGCCACCCGATCACCCGGCAGGTCATCGAGACCCCGCAGCACTTCCTGCTGCGCGTGGCCTGCGGCCTGGCCGAGGACCACTCGGTGCGGGCCCTGGAGGACGTCGCCGAGCTCTACGGGCTGACGAGCACCCTGTCGTACCTCCCCTCCTCCCCCACGCTCTTCAACTCCGGCACCCGCCACCCGCAGATGTCGTCCTGCTATCTGCTGGACTCGCCGCTGGACGAGCTGGACTCGATCTACGACCGCTACCACCAGGTGGCGCGCCTGTCGAAGCACGCCGGCGGCATCGGCCTGTCCTACAGCCGCATCCGCTCGCGCGGCTCGCTGATCCGGGGCACCAACGGGCACTCCAACGGCATCGTGCCGTTCCTGCGCACGCTCGACGCCTCCGTCGCGGCGGTCAACCAGGGCGGCCGGCGCAAGGGCGCGGCCTGTGTCTACCTGGAGACGTGGCACGCGGACATCGAGGAGTTCCTGGAGCTCCGCGACAACACCGGTGAGGAGGCCCGCCGCACGCACAACCTCAACACCGCGCACTGGATCCCGGACGAGTTCATGCGCCGCGTCGAGGCGGACGCCGACTGGTCGCTGTTCTCCCCGGCCGACACGCCCGAGCTGGTCGACCTGTGGGGCGACGAGTTCGACGCCGCGTACCGCAAGGCCGAGGCCGAGGGCAAGGCCGTCCGGCAGATCCCGGCGCGCGTGCTGTACTCCCGGATGATGCGCACCCTCGCGCAGACCGGCAACGGCTGGATGACCTTCAAGGACGCGTCCAACCGCACCGCGAACCAGACCGCCGAGCCCGGCAAGGTCGTCCACTCCTCGAACCTGTGCACCGAGATCCTCGAGGTCACGGACGACGGCGAGACGGCGGTCTGCAACCTCGGCTCGGTCAACCTGGCGCAGCACCTGGGTACCGACGGCGAGATGGACTGGGAGAAGCTCGACCGTACGGTCCGTACGGCCGTGACGTTCCTCGACCGCGTCGTGGACATCAACTTCTACCCGACCGAGCAGGCCGGCAACTCCAACAGCCGCTGGCGCCCGGTGGGCCTGGGCCTGATGGGTCTCCAGGACGTCTTCTTCCGGCTCCGGCTGCCCTTCGACTCCCCCGAGGCGAAGGAGCTGTCCACCCGGATCTCCGAGCGCATCATGCTCGCGGCCTACGAGGCGTCCGCCGATCTCGCCGAGCGGCACGGCCCGCACCCGGCCTGGTCCGCGACCCGCACCGCCCGCGGCGTGCTGCACCCCGACCACTACCCGAACGCCGAGCAGCGCTGGGCCGACCGCTGGGAGGCGCTGCGCGCCCGCATCGCCCAGGTCGGCATGCGCAACTCGCTGCTGCTGGCGATCGCGCCGACGGCCACCATCGCGTCCATCGCGGGCGTCTACGAGTGCATCGAGCCGCAGGTCTCCAACCTCTTCAAGCGCGAGACGCTCAGCGGGGAGTTCCTCCAGGTCAACACCTATCTGGTGGAGGACCTGAAGAAGCTCGGCGTGTGGGACCGCACCACCCGCGACGCGATGACCGACGCCAACGGCTCGATCCAGGACATGCAGTGGATCCCCCAGGAGGTGCGCGACCTCTACCGCACCGCCTGGGAGATCCCGCAGCGCTTCCTGATCGACATGGCCGCGGCGCGTACGCCGTACCTGGACCAGAGCCAGTCGCTGAACCTCTTCATGGCGTCGCCCACCATCGGCAAGCTCAGCTCGATGTACGCGTACGCCTGGAAGCAGGGCATCAAGACGACGTACTACCTGCGCTCGCGCCCGGCCACCCGGATCGCGCGCTCCGCCGGTGCCGCCGCCACCATCCCCGTACAGCAGGCCACCCCGGACGCGGACGCCGTCGCCTGCTCCCTTGAGAACCCCGAGTCCTGCGAGGCCTGCCAGTAATGAGCTCCACCGAGAAGAACCTGCTCGACCCCGGCTTCGAGCTCACTCTGCGGCCGATGCGCTACCCGGACTTCTACGACCGCTACCGCGACGCCATCAAGAACACCTGGACCGTCGAGGAGGTCGACCTCCACTCCGACGTCGCCGACCTCGCCAAGCTGTCCCCGGGTGAGCAGCACATGATCGGCCGCCTGGTCGCGTTCTTCGCGACCGGTGACTCGATCGTGGCGAACAACCTCGTGCTGACGCTGTACAAGCACATCAACTCCCCCGAGGCGCGGCTGTACCTCTCGCGGCAGCTGTTCGAGGAGGCCGTGCACGTCCAGTTCTATCTGACGCTGCTGGACACCTACCTCCCCGACCCGGACGACCGCGCCGCCGCCTTCGCCGCGGTGGAGAACATCCCGTCCATCCGCGAGAAGGCCCAGTTCTGCTTCAAGTGGATCAATGAGGTCGAGAAGCTGGAGCGGCTGGAGACGAAGGCCGACCGCCGTCGCTTCCTGCTCAACCTGATCTGCTTCGCGGCGTGCATCGAGGGGCTGTTCTTCTACGGCGCCTTCGCGTACGTCTACTGGTTCCGCTCGCGCGGTCTGCTGCACGGCCTGGCCACCGGCACCAACTGGGTGTTCCGTGACGAGACCATGCACATGAACTTCGCCTTCGAGGTCGTGGACACGGTCCGCCAGGAGGAGCCCGACCTCTTCGACGACGAGCTCCAGCAGCAGGTCACCGACATGCTGAAGGAGGCCGTCGAGGCGGAGCTGCAGTTCGGCCGCGACCTGTGCGGCGAGGGCCTGCCGGGCATGAACACCGAGTCCATGCGCGAGTACCTCCAGTGCGTCGCCGACCAGCGCCTCCAGCGCCTCGGCTTCGCCCCGGTCTACGGCTCGGAGAACCCGTTCTCCTTCATGGAGCTGCAGAACGTCCAGGAGCTGACCAACTTCTTCGAGCGCCGCGCGTCCGCGTACCAGGTGGCGGTCGAGGGCTCGGTCTCCTTCGACGACGAGTTCTGAAAAATCTTCGTGCGGCGTGTCGATCCGCGCGTCTGCCGTTCGACGTATAGGTGAAGGGCCGGGAACGGCCGGGCGGAAACCCCCGCCCGGCGTCCCGCCCCCACCTGGACAGGAGACGCGCGATGGCACGCTTCATGATGATCGTCAAGGCGACCGAGGAGTCCGAGGCCGGCGTACTGCCGACCAAGGAAATGCTCGCCGAGATGGGGCAGTACAACGAACAGCTGGTCAAGGCCGGGGCACTGCTCGCGGCCGACGGCCTGCGGGCCTCCTCCGAGGGCGCGCGGGTCTCGTTCTCGGGCGGGAAGCCGACCGTCACCGACGGGCCCTTCGCCGAGACGAAGGAGCTCATCGCCGGCTTCTGGATCATCCAGGTGAAGGACCGCGACGAGGCCCTCGAATGGGCCCGGCGGGTGCCCTTCCAGGACGGGGAGATCGAGGTCCGGCCGGTCTTCGAGATCACGGACTTCCCGGAGGACGTCCTCTGTGCCGAGGACGCGGCGCGCGAGGCGGCCATGCGCGAGGAGCTGCGCAAGCAGACGGGGCAGTAGCTTCGTACGATGGGTGGTCGTGACGACCTCCGACACCCATCGCGCGATCGAGGCGGTGTGGCGTGTGGAGTCGGCCCGGCTGATCGCCGGGCTGACCCGCATCGTGCGCGACCTCGGCATCGCCGAGGAGCTCGCGCAGGACGCTCTGGTGGCCGCACTGGAGAAGTGGCCCGAGTCGGGTGTCCCGGACAATCCGGGTGCCTGGCTCATGGCCACGGCCAAGCACCGCGCGATCGATCTGATCCGCCGCAACGAGACCTACGCGCGCAAGCTGGCCCTGCTCGGCCACGACCTGGAGACGGAGTGGCCGGCCCCGGAGCCGGCCGCCGTCGAGGACGACCTGCTGCGGCTGGTGTTCGTCGCCTGCCACCCGGTGCTGTCCACCCGGGCCCGGGTCGCGCTCACGCTCCGGCTGCTCGGCGGGCTCACGACCGGGGAGATCGCCCGCGCCTTCCTGGCCTCCGAGCCGGCCGTGGCCCAGCGCATCGTGCGCGCCAAGCGGACCCTCGCCACGGCGGAGGTGCCCTTCGAGGTGCCGGGCGCCGACGAGCTCGCCGACCGGCTCTCCTCCGTGCTGGAGGTCATCTACCTGATCTTCAACGAGGGTTACGCGGCCACGGCGGGCGACGACTGGATGCGGCCGGCGCTGTGCGAGGAGGCGATGCGGCTGGGCCGGGTCCTGGCCACGCTGATGCCGAAGGAGGCGGAGGTCCATGGGCTGGTCGCGCTGATGGAGCTCCAGGCGTCACGCTCGGCCGCCCGCACGGGCCCCTCGGGCGAGCCCGTCCTGCTCCTGGACCAGGACCGCGGCCGCTGGGACCACCTGCTGATCCGGCGCGGCCTCGCGGCTCTGGCCCGCGCGGAGGAACTGGGCGGCGCGTACGGTCCGTACGCCCTCCAGGCCGCGATCGCCGCGTGCCACGCACGGGCGCACACCCCGGAGGCCACGGACTGGCCCCGCATCGCCGCCCTCTACGCGGCCCTCGCCGAGCGCACGCCGTCCCCCGTCGTGGAACTCAACCGCGCGGTCGCCGTGACGATGGCGAAGGGACCGGAGGCGGGCCTGCGTCTGGTGGACGCGCTCTCCTCCGAACCGGCTTTGCGCGACTATCACTTGCTGCCGAGTGTCCGGGGCGATCTCCTTTTCCGGCTGGGCCGGCGGGCGGAGGCCCGGGCGGAGTTCCTGCGGGCGGCGGGACTTACGCGGAATGAGAGGGAGCGGGTTCTTCTGCGTCAGCGGGCGGAGGATTGCGGCACCTGACGCCCGCGGCGGGCTTTTCCCCCAGACCCCGCAACACGCGTCGCGCGTTGTCCTCAATCGCCGGACGGGCTGGATCGTGCGGACCGTAGCCAGCACATTTCAGCCCGTCCGGCGATTGAGGACGCGGCCGAAGGCCGCTCTCCGCCGGAGGCGGCGACGGCGGGTCAGTCGGGGGCCTGGGGCACGCGCCCCAGTTCGGGAAGGGGCGGGGCTGGGGAAAAAAACCCGCCGCAGGCGCCGGCCGACCCGCACCCCGAATCAGTCGTTGGCCACCACCGGATACCGCGGCGTCCCCTCCGCCATCTGGCGAAGAGCGTCCTTGCGGTCCCGCTTCGAGAGCCGGTCGATGTAGAGGTAGCCGTAGAGGTGATCCGTCTCATGCTGGAGGCACCGCGCGAAATAGCCCGTGCCCTCGACAGCGATGGGGTTCCCCTTGGCGTCCTGGCCGCGGACGACCGCGTAGTCCGGGCGGGCCAACGACGCGTAGGCGGTCGGGACGGACAGGCAGCCCTCGTTGGAGTCGTCGAGGACGCGGCGGTCGGCCGGGAGCTCGTCGAGGACGGGGTTGCAGACGGCGCCCACGTGCCGTACGCCCTCGTCGTCCATGCAGTCGTAGACGAAGACCTTCAGATCGACGCCGATCTGGTTGGCGGCCAGGCCCACGCCCTCGGCGGTGCGCTGGCTGGCGAACATGTCGTCGATGAGCTGCGCGAGCTCGTCGCCGAACTCGGTGACGTCCTTGCACTCCTTGTGCAGCACGGGGTTGCCGACGACGGTGATCGGACGGGACGTGCCGCGCTCACGGTGCGCGCGCTCGCGCTCCTCGCAGTCCTCGGTGTCCACGATGAACTCGTCGTTCACCGGCTGCTGAGTCTCTTGCTGCGCCATTCCGCCGTACGCCTCTCTCAAAACCCGAAAAAATGATGCCTTTACAGTGTAAGGGAGCCGCGGGGCGCCCTCAGCAGACTTCCTCCAGATCGCGCCACTCACGCGTGTCCGGGCTGTCGGCGACCCAGCCGTCGAGCAGGCCGCGGACGAGCCCTGCGGGGGCGGCGATGCCGCATTCGCGCTCGGGCACCCAGAGCGAGCCGGAGCCGGCCGTGCGGTGGCCGAGCGGGCCCGGGTGGCCCGGCTCGCTGTGGTCGTGCGGGTCGAGGTGCTCACCGTCGCCCTCGTCGCTGGGCATCCGGCTCTCCGAGCAGGTGCGGCACAGCAGCCGCACGGAGGAGGACCAGTCCTCGGCGGCGAAGCCCGCGTCGGCGGCGAGCCGCTCCAGGGCGTCCCGGTCGGCCTCGGTGGCGGCCTCCAGGAGGACCACCCAGGTCGGCACGGGTGAGGGGGCCCACAGCTCGATCTCGTCGAAGACGGGGTAGGAGGGCCCGGCCGCGGTGACCCGCTCGCCGTGCGGGACGCCGTCGTGCAGCACGACCTCGCCCCAGCGCCGCCCGGAGGAGGGCAGCGGGATGGAGAGGACCTCCATCCGGGCCGGGTCGAGCCGGCGGCCCCAGACGACCTCCGCCTCACCCTCCGGCGAGAGCCGTACGGCCGCGCTGCCGAGCTCCATGCCGACCGGCTCGCCCGCCGGGGCCGCCTCGCCGGGCACCCGAAGGCCGTACGCCTGCCAGGCGCGGCGGGCCAGCGGCCAGTCCTGGAGGGCGGTGGCGGCGATGCCCACGTTCCACCAGTCGGGGGCGCCCGCCTCGCGGTCCAGCAGGGCGACCGCCCGCAGCCCCGCGGCGCGGGCCTGCTCCCAGTCGTGCCGGAACTTGTGCAGCAGGGCGAGGTTGAACCACGACTCGGACAGCCACGGCTCCATGTCGGCGGCACGGGTCAGCAGCGCTCCCGCGTCCTCGTACCGGCCGTCGCCGATCAAAGTGAAAGCACGGTCGGTGGCCTGCCGCCACGAGGCGGAAGGCCGATGCCGTACCTTGCCGAAGATCCTCACGATTCCCGCCTGCCGGTTTCTGCGTGCGACCACGCCGGATGACCCAGGTGACGGTCGCCGTCCTCCCTGACGACAACCTGCCACATCTCTCTTGCTCCGGGAAGCTGCGCCCGCCACTCCTCGATGGCGACGCGCGCGGCACCCCCCGTAGTCCGCGCTCTGTGTGTCGTTTTCTTCTCTTCGCATCCAACCATGCCCCTTTGGACGCCCGCTCATTACCCGTGGGTTCAGCGGCCGCACGGGCTTCGGCGGGACTCCTACGGCTCCGGGGGCGGGGTCCGGGGCGGGCAGGGAGCCCGTGCCAGCACCCGGGCCAGGGCCTCCACGACCTGGGGATCGTGGTCGTGGGCCGTGGCCAGCCGCAGCCGTTCCAGGGCGCGCAGCGGGCCGCACGCGGCGGCCCCCGCGAGGTCGTCGTAGGCGTTGACCGTGCGGACGATCCGGGCGGTGAGCGGCTGCTCACGGTAGGGGTCGGCCTGGCGCTCCACGACCACCGCGACCTCGGCGGGCACCCCGGTCTGCCGGACGACCGCGCCGCCCAGCAGGGCGATGCGGCGGCGTTCGGCGGGCGGCAGGAGCTCGGCCGCCCCGGCGGGCACGGGGTCCAGCAGCGAGAGCCGGCCGATGTCGTGCATCAGCGCCGCGTACTCCACCACGGTGAGATCCGCCTCGGCCAGGCCGAGCTCCCGCCCGGTGGCGCGGCTGAGCGCGGCCACACGGCGGGCGTGCCCGGCCGGGGTGTGCCCGGCGATCTCGGTGGAGCGCGCCAGGGAGGCGATGGTCTGGTGGCAGGTGGCGCGCACGGCGGTGTAGCGGTGGAAGGACAGCTGGGTGAGCAGCAGCGGCAGGCAGAAGACCGGCAGTGCCCAGAGCCCGGCGACGGCCACGGCGAGGGCCATGACCACGCCGGTCGCGCAGATCGCCGTGCCGATGCCGGGCAGGGCGCGCAGCTCGTCGCGCAGGGCCGGGCCGTACGGGCCGCCGGTGCGGGCCCGGGACAGGGCGGCGGCCAGGACGGCGTCGCACAGGGCGGTCAGCGCGAGCAGGAGCAGCAGGAACGGCGCGTAGTACGGGCTGTGGCCGGGCCAGCGGTCGAGGGCGCCGGAGCTGTGCAGGGGCTGGAAGCAGACGGCGGCGAAGCCGGTGGTGAGCAGGCGGCGCGCGAGGTGGTCGCGCGCGGGCGGGCGGCCGAGGGCGCCGGCGAGCGTGGCGGCGAGGACGACGGCGACGGCCTGGGCCGGGCCGTGCGTGGTGGGCCGCCCGCCGACCTCGCCGAGCAGGGCGTAGGCGAGCGCCCCGGCGGCGCCGACGGGCGCGGGCTCGCGGGCCTCCGCGGCGGCGGGGCGGCGCCGGACGGCCTCGCCGAGGGTGATCAACACGCCGAAGGCGAGGGCCACTTGGGGCTGGGCCATCCCCTGCCGGGCGGTCCACACGAGCGCGGTCACAGCGGCGGCCGCGGCGGCGGTGTGCACCCAGCGGACGATCAGGGTGCCGTCCGGACATGTCGCTGATGTCGAAGATGCGATCATCCCTCGCCGCCGTGACGGATCGCTCCGGTGACCGAATCCCTCACAGAAGGGACGTTTCCGCTGGGCAGAATTATGCATTCCGTGAGCAGGGAGCCCTCCGAGGTGACGGCCGGGTGCCAGCCGTGCCGGTCGAGCGCGGCCTCCAGCGCGTCGACCATGTGCGGGTCGAACTGGGTGCCGGAGCAGCGGTGCAGCTCCGCCATCGCGACGGCGACCGGCCGGGCGCGGCTGTAGCTGCGGGTGGAGGTCATCGCGTCGAAGGCGTCGGCGACGGCGACGATCCGCGCGAACTGCGGGATCTGCCGGCCTCGGAGCCCGTACGGATAGCCGCTGCCGTCCAGCCGCTCGTGGTGGTGGAGGATCGCGGCGCGCGCCTCGTCCAGGAAGCCGATGCCGCGGACCATCTCGTGGCCGTACTCCGGGTGGAGCTCGATGAGGCGCCGCTCCTCGGGCGTCAGGGGGCCGTCCTTGCGCAACAGCCGGGTGGGGATGCCGAGTTTGCCGATGTCGTGCAGGATGCCCGCGAAGCGCAGCGCCTCCAGCCGCTCCCCCGCCAGGCCCAGCTCGCGGGCGATCAGCACGGACGCGCGGCCGACGCGCTCGCTGTGGCCGCGGGTGTAGCGGTCCTTGAGGTCGACGGCCTGCACCAGGGCCCGGATGGTGGCCTGGTGGGCGCCGCGCTCGCGCTCGTAGCGGTCCAGGAACCAGGACGAGACCCACATGGGCAGCAGCACGAGCAGCGCGGCCAGCGGGCCGTACGCGCTGCGCCAGAGCACTGCCGTCATCAGGCCCGTGGGCCCGTGCACCAGCGCGGGCAGCAGCGGCCCCGGCAGCAGGCCGCGCCAGGCGGCCCGCGGCGAGCGGCGCTCGGCGGTGAACCGGATGACGCCGTCGAGGACGGCGGTGACGAGGCAGAAGGCGAGCGCGGCCGCGAGGGCGGGCGCGAGCGCCACCGTGAAGGCGGCGCGGCCGGGGGCCGTGGCGGCGAAGACGCACGAGGCGGCGCACGCGGCGAGCGACAACTGGGCGGCGTGCCACCAGCGCCGCACCCACACCGGCCGCCGCTCGACGCGGCCCGCGAGCGCGCCGGGCACGGCGACGAGCGCGGCCGCCGCCGGAGGCAGCAGGAACGCCCCGGCGAGCAGGACGGGGAGGGTCAGCGTGCGGCGGGGCAGCCGTTCGCAGACCGCGCAGACCGCGGCGAGCAGGGCGATCGCGGTCCAGGGGGCCGCGGTTCCGGCCCGCACGGCGGGCGCGGCGCACAGGGCCGCGGCGACCACGGCACACGCGACACAGCCGCGTGCCACCGCCGGAATTGCCCACATGGCGCGTCCTCCCCGTCCCGTACGAAGCAGGCCAGCTTGCCGTCAGGATGGGGAGAATAGGCTGAGGGGACGCCCAGGAACGGCGCATTCGGGTATTACCCCGGCCGAACCGACCGGTTGCACACCTTCGGGTGATGTTCCCCGGGGAGGGTGTTTGCTCTGCGGCCCTGAAGAAAGAGCGCAGGCGGGAGGGGGTGGCCCGGCTCAGTCCTGCGCGAGCTTGCCCGCCGCCTCGGCCGACCTGGCGGCCTCCGCCGCCCTGGCCTCGGCCACCACGTCGTGGTCCGGCACCGACTGCCCGGAGCGGATCAGCTCGATGCGGCCCATGACCTTGGAGCGGAGGTCGGCGGGGACGTCGTCGTGGCCGCAGCAGCGCTTGACGAGCTTCTTCACCGCCTGCTCCAGGCCGTACTTCTCCAGGCAGGGGGAGCACTCGTCGATGTGCACCTCGAACTTGGCGCAGTCGCCGTCGGGCATCTCGTGGTCGAGGAACTCGTAGAGATGGTCGAGGACTTCAGAGCAGTCCGTCTCGTGCGGGTCTCCGCAGCTCATGAGTCCGAGCCTTTCCGATTGTGCGACTCGTCGGAACCGTTCGGCGCCGGGGCCGTACCCGCCGGGACCAGACCGCGCTCGCGGGCGTAATCCTCCAGCATTCCGCGCAGCTGGCGGCGGCCCCGGTGCAGCCGGGACATGACCGTGCCGATGGGCGTACCCATGATGTCCGCGATCTCCTTGTACGCAAAGCCCTCCACATCCGCGAGATAGACCGCTATGCGGAATTCCTCGGGAATGGCCTGAAGGGCCTCCTTGACGTCGGAGTCCGGGAGGTGGTCCAGAGCCTGGGACTCGGCCGAGCGCAGGCCGGTCGACATGTGCGACTCGGCGCGGGCGAGCTGCCAGTCCTCGATCTCCTCCGACGCGCTGCGCAGGGGCTCACGCTGCTTCTTGCGGTAGGAGTTGATGAACGTGTTGGTCAGGATGCGGTACAGCCACGCCTTGAGGTTCGTACCGTCGCGGAACTGATGGAAGGAGGCGTACGCCTTCGCGTACGTCTCCTGGACCAGGTCCTCCGCGTCAGCGGGATTGCGCGTCATGCGCAGGGCGGCCGAGTACATCTGGTCGAGGAAGGTCAGCGCGTCCCGCTCGAAGCGGGCGTTGCGTTCGGCGGCGCTTTCGGCGCCGACGACTCCGTCATCGGTCCCCTCGTCGGTCCCAGCGACCGGACCCACCTCCTCCGACAGCCTGGCGGAACCGGAAACGGACCCGCTCGAATCGGAGAATAGACGACGATCCGGCCCGTCCGCCGCTCCAGGAGAAGCGGGCTGCGCCACATGCAGCGCCGACCATCCCAGGTCAGGCGTCTGCGGGCGGGACAGGCATGCGGTCGAACCCATGCTGCGAGCTCCCATTCCTCTGTCGTGCCAGTGCGTGGTGACGTTGTGCACAACAGCGGTGCCCGGCCGCGCATTCCCGGGCGGCGGGACGTGATCGAACGGCGGCCGAAAGGGTCAGCCGGGCAGCCCCGCGAGCCACTCGGCGACCGCCTCGGTGATCACCGCGAGGGCGCCGTCCTGGCCGATGGCCGCCTTCTTCGGCACGGCGAAGCCGTGGTCGCCGTCCGGCACCGGGACCAGGCGCGTGCCGGGCGGGAATTCCTCGGGACGGCCGAACGGGTCCTTCGCGCCCTGGACGACGAGAGCCGGCAGGGCGGCGCCCGTCAGCTCCTCCGCGCGGGACTTCTCCGGCTTGCCCGGCGGGTGCAGCGGGAAGCTCAGCGCGAGGACGGCGACGGCGCCCAGCTCCTTCGCCGTACGGCAGGCGACGCGCGCACCGGCGCTCCTGCCCCCGGCGACGACCGGCCCGCCGCGCCCCGCGATCACGGGCCACAGGGCCGTCCACGCGGAGTCGAGCGTCTTCGGCGCCGGGGCGACCTTCTTACCGGCGACGCGCCAGGGCTGCTCCACGAGGGCGACGGTGACGCCGCGCTCCGGCAGCGCGGCGGCGAGCGCTCGCAGGTCCCGCGCTTCCACGCCGCCGCCGGCGCCGTGGCCGAGGGCGAGGGTGAGCTTCGCGTTCCCGGCGTCGAACCAGTGGATCCTGGCGTCGCCGGCGGGGGTGGGGGCTGTTTGGATCACGGGTCCATCTTGCCGGTAGGTACGGCGGGGCGGGGTGGCGCCCGCGGCGGGCTTTTCCCCCGGCCCCGCCCCTTCCCGCCGCACACCGGACGCGGCCGGGAAGGAGCGGGGCCGGGGAGAACACCCCTCTCAGAACAGCGTCGACTCCTCCGGAGCCGGAAGCTCCTCGACAAGCTCGGGCCCGTTGTTGCGCACATCACTCACCGACGTCCGCACCGGATAGGCCCGTACAGCCGCGGCCCCGGACGCCAACACCCCCCGCAGCGCACCGGCATCCGTACAGGACGGATCCAGCCAAGCCCCCCACCGCTCCCGCGGCAGCACCACCGGCATCCGCGGATGGATCTCCGCCAGGGACCGCGGCCCCTCCCCGCCCGCGGCGGCGAACGGCTCGGCGGACGCCTCCGTCGTGATCACCGCGCAGGTGGCCCACCACGCCTGGGGGTGGTCGGCGGGCAGCGCCGGGTCGCGCCAGAACTCGTACAGGCCGGCCATGGCCAGGACCGAGCCGTCCTCCGGGGTCACGAAGTACGGCTGCTTGCGGGCCCGCTTCCGGCGGCCGCGCTCCTCCAGCTCGCGCTCGTCCGCGCCGGTGACCCACTCGTAGTAGCCGTCGGCGGGTATCAGGCAGCGGCGCGACTCGAAGGCCCGCCGGAAGGACGGCTTCTCGTGGACCGTCTCCGCCCGCGCGTTGATCATCTTCGCGGCACCCTCGGGCGATTTCGCCCAGGACGGAACCAATCCCCACCGCAGTGCGCGGAGCTGGCGAACCGGACCGCGCTCCCTGGCGTCTTTCAGAGGACGTTCGAGCACCACATGCACGCTCTTCGTCGGCGCGACGTTCCAGTCCGGGGCGAGCGTCTCCGCCGGTTCCCACTTCTCGACGCCGAAGAGCCCCACGAGGTCCTCGGGACTCCGGCTCGCCGCATATCGACCACACATGTTCGCCACCCTGTCACGGACCCCCGAGGAGCCGCGCACAAATGGACAGCACCAACGCCACCGCCCTGTGGGACCGGGTGGTCGGGACCCAGCCCGACCCCACGCTGTGGCTGGTGGTCGCCACCGGGGTCGTCGCGCTCGCCGCGGTCGTCCCGCGCCGCGTCTGGCTGATCACCCGCAACGCGATAACCATCGCCCACGAGGGCGGCCACGGCCTCGTGGCCCTGCTCAGCGGCCGGCGCCTGGACGGCATCCGGCTGCACTCCGACACCTCCGGGCTGACGGTCTCCCGGGGCAGGCCCACCGGTCTCGGCATGATCCTGACCGCCGCCGCGGGCTACACCGCCCCCTCGCTGCTCGGCCTCGGCGGCGCCTGGCTGCTCGCCGCCGGCCACATCACGGCCCTCCTGTGGGGCGCCACCGCACTGCTCGCCGCACTGCTGGTGATGGTCCGCAACGCCTTCGGCGTGCTGACCGTGGTGCTGACCGGCGCCGCCTTCGTCCTGGTCTCCTGGCTCGCGGGCCCGGCGGTGCAGGCGCTGTTCGCGTACGGGGTCGTCTGGTTCATGCTGCTCGGCGGCGTCCGGCCGGCCTTCGAACTCCAGGCGAAGCGGCGGCACGGCCACGCGGGCGACTCCGACGCCGACCAGCTCGCCCGCCTCACGAACGTGCCCCCGTTCGTCTGGCTGTTTTTCTTCCATGTGGTCTCGCTGTGCGCGCTGACCGGCGGGGGCCGCTGGCTGCTCGGGCTGTGACCGCGTTCGAGCCACTAAGGTAAAGAGCATGACCGAGAGCCCTGCACACACCGACCTCTGGCCTGCCCCCCTCGCGAGCGGGGCCGTCAACGCGACCGTCACCGTGCCGGGATCGAAATCGGTCACCAACCGCGCACTGGTCCTCGCCGCGCTGGCCGCCGAGCCCGGCTGGATCCGCCGCCCGCTGCGCTCGCGGGACACCCTGCTGATGGCCGAGGCGCTGCGCGCCATGGGCGTGGGCATCGAGGAGACCGTCTCGTCGTCCTCCACGGGCGCCGGTTCGGGCGAGGCGTGGCGCGTGATCCCCGCGCGGCTGCACGGCCCGGCCACCGTCGACGTCGGCAACGCCGGCACGGTCATGCGCTTCCTGCCGCCCGTCGCGGCCCTCGCCGACGGCCCGATCCGCTTCGACGGCGACCCCCGCAGCTACGAGCGTCCGCTGCACGGCGTGATCGACGCGCTGCGCGCGCTCGGCGCCCGCATCGACGACAACGAGCGGGGCGCGCTGCCGCTGACCGTGCACGGCGGCGGTGCGCTGGACGGCGGGACGGTCGAGATCGACGCGTCCTCGTCCTCGCAGTTCGTCAGCGCCCTGCTGCTGTCCGCGCCGCGCTTCAACCAGGGCGTCGAGGTGCGGCACACCGGCACCGCCCTGCCGTCGATGCCGCACATCCGGATGACCGTGGACATGCTGCGCATGGCGGGCGCCCAGGTCGACACCCCGGAGTCGGGCGGCGAGGCCGATGTGTGGCGGGTCTCCCCCAGCGCGCTCCTGGGCCGCGACATCGTCGTGGAGCCGGATCTGTCCAACGCGGCGCCGTTCCTGGCGGCCGCCCTGGTCACCGGCGGCCGGGTCACCATCCCCGACTGGCCCGAGCGCACCACGCAGCCCGGCGACGCGCTGCGCGAGATCTTCACCGCGATGGGCGGCAGCTGCGAACTGTCCGACGCCGGGCTGACCTTCACCGGCACCGGCCGGATCACCGGCATCGAGGCCGATCTGCACGACGTCGGCGAGCTGACCCCGGTGATCGCGGCGGTCGCCGCGCTCGCCGACTCCGAGTCCGTCCTGAGCGGCATCGCGCACCTGCGGCTGCACGAGACGGACCGGCTGGCCGCGCTCGCCAAGGAGATCAACGAGCTCGGCGGCGACGTCACCGAGACCCAGGACGGCCTGCGCATCCGCCCGCGCCCGCTGCACGGCGGCGTCTTCCACACCTACGAGGACCACCGGCTGGCCACCGCGGCGGCCGTGATCGGCCTCGCCGTCGACGGCGTCCAGGTGGAGAACGTCGCGACGACCGCCAAGACCCTGCCGGACTTCCCGGAGCTGTGGACCGGGATGCTGGGGCCCGTCGCGGGGGCGACGACGGTGTCGAGAGCCTGAGAAGAGCGGAAGAGCACCATGCGCCGCTACGGCAAGAACCCCGACGAGGACGACATCCGCGTCCGCCCCAACCGCAAGGGCAACCGGCCCCGGACCAACATCCGCCCGAAGCACGAGGACGCCGCCGAGGGCTTCGTCCTCACCGTCGACCGGGGCCGGCTCCACGTCCTCGTCGAGGACCGCACCATCATCGCGATGAAGGCGCGTGAGCTGGGGCGCAAGGGGGCCGTGGTCGGGGACCGGGTCGCGGTGGTCGGTGACCTCAGCGGCGCCAAGGACACCCTCGCGCGGATCGTCCGGGTCGAGGAGCGCTCCTCCGTGCTTCGCCGTACGGCCGACGACGACGACCCCTTCGAGCGGGTCGTCGTCGCCAACGCCGACCAGCTCGCGATCGTCACCGCCCTCGCCGACCCCGAGCCGCGCCCCCGCCTGATCGACCGCTGCCTGGTCGCGGCGTACGACGCGGGCCTGGAGCCGCTGCTCGTCCTGACGAAGTCGGACCTGGCCTCGCCGGACAAGCTGCTGGAGTCGTACGGCGCGCTGGGCGTGCCGCATGTGGTCACCAGCCGCGAGGAGTTGGCGAGCGGCGGGGCCGCCGAGCGGGTCCGGGAGCGGCTGACGGACCGGGTCACCGCCTTCGTCGGCCACTCCGGCGTCGGCAAGACCACGCTCGTCAACGCCCTCGTCGAACGGCAGCGGGCCACCGGCCACGTCAACGCCGTCACCGGCCGGGGCCGGCACACCACGACCTCGGCGCTGGCCCTGCCCCTGCCCGACGGCACCGGCTGGGTCATCGACACCCCGGGCGTGCGGTCCTTCGGCCTGCATCACGTGGACCCCTCCCGCGTCATCCTCGCCTTCCCCGACCTGGTGCCGGGCACCGAGGACTGCCCGCGCGCGTGCAGCCACGACGAGCAGGACTGCGCACTGGACCAGTGGGTCGAGGACGGACACGCCGACCCGCAGCGGCTCTACTCCTTGCGACGACTGCTTGCCACGAGGGAGCGGCGCGAAGGCGATTGATCGCCTACGTTTGCGAGTGACCGCCGATGGCAAGTGCAACAAACACACCGGTACGAGCGGCGGTCACAAAGACTCGGGAGGCAACTGATGGCGTGGCTGCTGGTCGTGGTCGCGGGCCTGCTGGAGACCGGCTTCGCCGTCTGTCTCAAGCTCTCGCACGGTTTCACGCGGCTGTGGCCGACGATCGCGTTCGCATGCTTCGCACTCGGCAGCTTCGGGCTCCTGACGCTGTCCCTGAAGAAGCTCGACGTGGGCCCGGCGTACGCGGTGTGGACGGGCATCGGCGCGGCGGGCACGGCGATCTACGGCATGATCTTCCTCGGCGACCTGGTCTCGACGCTGAAGCTCGTGTCGATCGGCCTGGTGATCCTGGGCGTGATGGGCCTCCAGCTCTCGGGCTCGGCGCACTGAGCGGTCCGCCGCCCCTGACGCGGGGCTCCCCGCCGTCGCCGGCCGCGGCCGCCCCCGGCGCGGGGAACAGCGCGACAAGCCGCGAACGCCCCGCGGCCACGGACCGGACCGTCACCCCCGTAGGCGCGAGCCGCCGGATGGCGAGAACCTCCTCCGCACCGGTCAGTTGGCTGAAACAGTGCGGTCGCCCTCCGTGGTGCCCCCCTCGTCGCTCAGAAGGGCGCGGACCAGACGGGCGACTTGGCCGGCCGCCTCCTCGTGCGAGGCCGCCGGGGCGAGCACGTAGGACAGCGTCAGCCGGACGGCCGCCTCGCAGGCCCAGAGCACCGTCTCCGCGGCGGGCCCCGGCCCCAGGTCCGCCGTGACCGCGCGGGCCGCACGGTCACGGATCCCGTCGGCCAGCGCCCAGGGCGTGGGAGTGCCGCGCGCCTGGGCGGGCCCGGACGGGCCGCGCGGGGCGGGCACCGCGGGGGCCGCGACGGCGGGGAGCCGCTCGCCTCGGCAGCCGGTCAGCGCGGCCCGTACGAGGGGGTTGGCGCGGGCCGTGCGCAGGATCCAGCCGGCCGCCGCGGCGCAGCGGTCACCGGCGTCGGCGGCGGTGCCCGCCTCGGCCAGGGCCCGCTCGACACCGGTGAGCAGGGCGTCCGCCTCGCGGCGCACCAGGGCGCGCGCCAGACCGGCCTTGCTGCCGAATTCGTTGTAGAGCGTCTGCCGGGACACCCCAGCCGCGGCCGCGACGTCGACCATCCGGACCCCGCTCCAGGGCCGTCTGTCGAGCGCCGCGTAGGCCGCGTCCAGCAGGAGTTCTCGTGCCGCGGGCATCGTCGCCTCCCCGGCCGTGCGGCCGCACGGCGGTAGTGGCCACAGAATTGACGTGCGTCCGGACGGTGTCAAGAGCCCGGGCGGGCCGTCGAGGTCCTGAGGGTGCCCACAGGTACTGTTCAGCCATGTCCGACTACCACGATGATCTGCGCCTGGCCCACGTCCTGGCGGACGCCGCCGACGCGGCGACCATGGACCGGTTCAAGGCCCTCGACCTCAAGGTCGAGACGAAACCGGACATGACTCCGGTGAGCGAGGCGGACAGGACCGCCGAGGAGCTGATCCGCGGTCAGCTCCAGCGCGCCCGGCCGCGCGACGCCGTGCTGGGCGAGGAGTTCGGCAGCGAGGGCACGGGCCCGCGCCGCTGGGTGATCGACCCCATCGACGGCACCAAGAACTATGTGCGCGGGGTGCCCGTCTGGGCCACCCTGATCTCCTTGATGGTGCAGGTCGAGGGCGGTTTCGAGCCGGTCGTCGGCGTGGTCTCGGCGCCCGCGCTGGGCCGCCGCTGGTGGGCGGCGAAGGGCTCGGGCGCCTTCACCGGGCGCAGCCTGCTCTCGGCGAGCCGGCTCCAGGTCTCGCGGGTCGGCCGGATCGAGGACGCGTCGTTCGCGTACTCCTCGCTGACCGGCTGGGAGGAGCGCGGCCTGCTGCCCGGCTTCCTGGACCTGACGCGCGACTGCTGGCGGACGCGCGGCTACGGCGATTTCTGGCCGTACATGATGGTGGCCGAGGGCTCGGTGGACATCTGCGCGGAGCCGGAGCTGTCGCTGTGGGACATGGCGGCGAACGTGGTCATCGTCGAGGAGGCGGGCGGCCGCTTCACCGGCCTGGACGGCCGGCCGGGCCCGCACAGCGGTGACGCGGCGGCGTCGAACGGACTGCTGCACGACGAGCTGCTGGGCTATCTGCGTACGTAGGTCGCGCCCCAGGTACAAACCTGGGCGGTTCAAACCTGGGCGCGGGAGCGGGGAGAAGCGGAATTCCGGCTCCACGCGCCTCTTGTTGTGTCCCCGCGAACATGTGACGATGAGGAGCCCCACGCTTGTGAACTTGTGAACGCCTTCTCGAGGGAAGGGCGTTCACCAATTCACAGTCGCCAAGGAGGTGGCTCCGACCATGCTCGTCCGCGACGCCATGAGCACGGTGGTCCTCACCATCGGCCCCGCGCACACCCTTCGGCAGGCCGCGCGGCTGATGTCCGCGCGCAGGATCGGCGCAGCCGTCGTACTCGACCCCGACACCTGCGGGCTCGGCATCCTCACCGAGCGCGACATCCTCAACTCCGTCGGCGCGGGCCAGGACCCGGACCGCGAGACGGCCCACGCCCACACCACCACCGACGTCGTCTTCGCGGCCCCCGAGTGGACGCTGGACGAGGCCGCGTCCGCCATGGCGCGCGGCGGTTTCCGACATCTGATCGTCCTCGACGGCCAGGGTCCGGTCGGCGTGGTGTCGGTGCGCGACATCATCCGCTGCTGGGCGCCCGCGCGGGCCCGGGCGGACGCGCTGACGCGCTGACGGCCCCGCCGGGGCACCGCGAGCGGGCAGCCGGAGAGGCCGGAGCCCATTGGCGTCCGGCCTCTCCGGTTCTTTCGGCAAGCCACTGGTCGGGACGACCCCGGCCGGCGCACCGCCGTGACGGCGGATCAGCCGGCCGACGGGGTCAGCCGCGCAGGGCCTGGACCGCGGCTTCCAGCCGCTTGCCGAAGTCGGGGTCCGCCTGGCGGAAGTTGTTGATCGCCCGCTCGGCGATGTCCTCGCGCGACACCTTGGCGATGAAGCCGGCGAGGTTGTCGACGAGACGGCCCTTCTCCTCCTCCGACATCAGCCGGTAGAGGTTGCCCGCCTGGACGAAGTCGTTGTCCTCGGCGTGCGAGGGGGTCTCGATGGTGCCCGTGGCGCCGGTGACGGTCAGCGGCTGCCACAGCGGACGGCCGGTCTGCGCCGGGCCGCCGAAGCTGTTGGGCTCGTAGTTCTTGGCGCGGCCGTGGCGGCCGTCGTACGCGTAGCCGTCGCGGCCGTATGTGCGCGCCTCGGTGGCGTGCGGGCGGTTCACCGGCAG
The DNA here is from genome assembly GCF_044387105.1 of Streptomyces sp. NPDC020379. NCBI lineage: Bacteria > Bacillati > Actinomycetota > Actinomycetes > Kitasatosporales > Streptomycetaceae > Streptomyces > Streptomyces sp. NPDC020379. The sequence goes on along the minus strand of NZ_JBIRVR010000012.1, from coordinate 113,507 downwards.
GTGGTCGGCGTTGATGCCGACGCGGTAGCGGTGGGCGTCGCCGTAGGCGAAGAGGCGGCCCTGGAGCATCTTGTCGGGCGACGGGCCGATGCCCGGGACGAAGTGCGCCGGGGAGAAGATGGACTGCTCGACCTCGGCGAAGATGTTCTCCGGGTTGCGGTTGAGCTCCAGCTTGCCGATCTCGATCGGCGGGTAGTCCTCGTGCGGCCACACCTTGGTGAGGTCGAAGGGGTTGAAGCGGTACGTGGCCGCGTCGGCCTCGGGCATGATCTGCACCTGCACGGTCCAGGACGGGAAGTCGCCGCGCTCGATGGCCTCGCGCAGGTCGCGCTGGTGGCTGTCGGGGTCCTCGCCGGCGAGCTTGTTCGCCTCCGCCTGGGTGAGGTTCTTGATGCCCTGGTCGGTCTTGAAGTGGTACTTGACCCAGAAGACCTCGCCGGCCTCGTTGTTCCACTGGTAGGTGTGCGAGCCGTAGCCGTTCATGTGGCGCAGCGTCGCGGGGATGCCGCGGTCGCCGAACAGCCAGGTCACCTGGTGCGTGGACTCCGGCGACAGGCCCCAGAAGTCCCAGACGTTGTCCGCCTCCTGCGAGCCGGTGTACGGGTCGCGCTTCTGGGTGTGGATGAAGTCGGGGAACTTGATGGCGTCCCGGATGAAGAAGACCGGGGTGTTGTTGCCGACGAGGTCGTAGTTCCCCTCTTCGGTGTAGAACTTCAGCGCGAAACCGCGGGGGTCGCGCACCGCGTCGGCCGAGCCGAGGTTGCCGGCGACGGTGGAGAACCGCAGGAACGTCTCCGTCTGCTTGCCGACCTCGGAGAGGAACTTCGCCCGCGTCCACCGCGAGACGTCACGGGTGAGCGTGAAGGTGCCGTACGCGCCGGCGCCGCGGGCGTGCACGATGCGCTCCGGGATCCGCTCGCGGTTGAAGTGCGCGAGCTTCTCCAGCAGCAGCTGGTCCTGGATCAGGACCGGGCCGCCGATGCCTGCGGTCTCGCTGTTCTGGTTGTCCGCGACCGGAGCACCGGACTCCGTGGTCAGCGGGCCCGCATTCGTCCTGGCCTCGCCCTGAACCGACACGTTCGCCTCCGTCTGATCGTCCTGCCACCTTGGCCTGAGCCGAGATCGATCCTACATTGGACTGTGTCTAAGTCAAGATGCCCCCCATGGCGATATCGGATCCAGGGGTGGACGAGGGCCGCTGCTACGCTGGTCCTATCTGACTGATAGGTGAATGGCATGAGTGACCTGCTGGAACGGCTCCGAGGACGCGGCTGGCGGCTGACCGCGCAGCGACGCGTCGTCGCCGAGGTCCTCGACGGGGACCACGTGCACTACACGGCGGACGAAGTGCACGCCAAGGCGGCGCACCTGCTGCCGGAGATCTCGCGCGCGACGGTGTACAACACCCTCGGGGAGCTGGTCTCCCTGGGCGAGGTCCTGGAGGTGAGCACGGACGGCCGCGCCAAGCGCTACGACCCGAACGCCCACCACGCGCACCAGCACCTGGTGTGTTCCCGGTGCGGCACCATCCGCGACGTCCACCCTTCGGGTGACCCGCTCGCGGAGCTCCCGCAGGAGGAGCGCTTCGGCTTCCAGGTCGCGGCGGTCGAGGTCACCTACCGCGGTATCTGCCCGAACTGCACGTCCGCCGCCGGGTGAGGGCGGCCGGGCGAGCACGACAAAGGCCCGGATCCTGAGGATCCGGGCCTTTGTCCTTGAGTAGCGGGGACAGGATTTGAACCTGCGACCTCTGGGTTATGAGCCCAGCGAGCTACCGAGCTGCTCCACCCCGCGTCGGTAGACCAACCTTAACCCGCTCGGCGCAGCAGAAGCAAACGGCTCCGCGGCCACCGGCCGTACGGCGAGGGCTCCGGCAGGCGCGGCCCCCTCAGCGGGTCGGGTGAGGTCCCCTGCGGTTCGGCAGCGCCCTGAAGAGGCACGGTGCTGTGGCCATGAGCGGCTCCGCCGCGTGGGCGCGACCGGCCACGACGGCGCCGCGGACGGCCGACGGCACATCTCACGGCACGTCTCGCGGCACTTCCGGCGGGGCGCTCAGGCGGTCAGCTCCTGCTGGAGCGCGTCCCGCAGCCGTGCGGCCCGCTCCGCGACCTCGGCGGGCCCCAGCCGCACCGCGCAGTCGCACCAGTGCCGTCCCTCGGTCAGATCGCCGCGCCGCGCCGCCAGCAGGGCCAGCCGCAGCGCCGCGCGCCCGTGCCCGGCCTCCGCCGCCCGCGCCCACCACAGGGCCGCCTCCGGCTCGCTGCCCTCGCGGGCGAGGAGCAGCCCGAGGTTGAAGGCGCCGTTGCGGCTGCCCGCTTCGGCCGCCTCGCGGTACCAGTGCGCGGCCTCGACCACGTCGCCCCGCTCGGCGACGAGCATGCCGAGCCGCACCTGGGCGCGCCGGTGGCCCTGCCGGGCGGCCCGGCCGTACCACTCCTCGCACTCCTCGCGCGCGTGGTCGTCGCGGTCGAGCAGCGAGCCCAGCCGGAAGGCGGCCTCGGCGCTGCCGCCGCGCACGGCGATCCGCAGATGGCGCTCCGCGGCCTCCTCGTCGCCGTCGCGCAGGAGGGCGATGGCGACCTGGAGGGCGGCTTCGGTGTGCCCGGCGGTGGCCGCGCGCTCGTACCACTGGAGGGCCGTGCGCTCCTCGTCGCGCCCGGCGTAGAGGATGCCCAGGTTGAACGCGGCGTCGACGCTGCCCGCCTCGGCCGCCTTGGAGAACCACGGCTCGGCACCGGCCGCGTCGCCGCCCTGGAGCAGCAGCACGGCCAGCGCGTTGGCCGCCTCGCGGTGCCCGGCGTAGGCGGCGCGGCGGTACCACTGCTCGGCCTGCGCGGTGCGGCCCTGCTCGGCGCAGAGCAGGCCGAGGTTGTACGCGCCGTTGACGTCGCCGTGGTCGAGCGCCGTGCGGTACCAGCGCTCGGCCTCGCCGGACTCGCCGCGGTCGGCGTGCATGGCGCCGAGGGCGTTGGCGGCGTTGCCGTCGCCGTCCTGGGCGGCGCGGCGCCACCAGACGGCGGCGCTCTCGCAGTCACCGGCGTCGCGCAGCAGGAAGCCGAGCGCGCACGCGGCACGCGACTCGCCGTCCTTGGCGGAGGTCAGATACCAGCGCGCGGCCTCCTGGGTCTCGCCGCGGCCCTCCAGCAGCGTGCCGAGGTGCAGCGCGGCGCGGCGGTGGCCGCGGGCGGCGGCCTGGCGGTACCACTGCTCGGCCTCGCGGGCGGGGCCGCCGTCGCGGCCGTCCGCGGCGGCGGCCCGCAGCTCGCGGACGGAGGTCTCCACACCGCCGGGGCCGAGGCCGCCGGCGAGCCCCCCGGCGCGGGCGCGGGGCGCCCTGCCGTCCAGGATGCGGGCCAGGCGGTACGCGGCTTCCCGGTGGCCGCGCTCGGCGGCGGCCCGGAACCAGCGCTCGGCGCCGACGTCGCTGCGGTGCTCCAGCAGGTCGGCCAGGGCATAGGCGCCGAGCGCGTGCCCGGATTCAGCCGATTGGCGCAGCCAGTATTCGGCGGCGGGCTCGTCGCCGCGCTCCCGGTGGTAGCGGCCGAGCGCGTGCGCGGCGGCGGCGGAGCCGGCCACGGCGGCGATCCGCCACCAGCCGGCGGCCTCGTCGCCGTAGCCGCGCTGGTGCAGCAGCACGCCGAGGTTGTTGGCGGCGGAGCGGTCCCCGTCGGCGGTGGCGGCCCGCAGGTGGCGCTCGGCGCCGTCGAGGTCGCCACGGCGCAGCAGGAGCGCGCCGAGCATGCTCAGGGCGGCCGGGTCGCCGGCCTCCGCGGCCCGGCGGCGCGCGGTCTCCAACTCGAGGTCGGCGGGGTCGCCTGCCTCGGCGGTCGCCGCCTGCGGCCCGTACGCCGTCAGATCCCGCTCGCTCCCGTCACCGGGAGCCTCTACAAGCCGACGTGTCTCCCACAGCCTCGTCCTGTCCCCCATAAGCCCCATCGTCGCACCACCCGCAACCCGCGTACACCTGGTATGCCGCAGCCAGTGAGGTCACTTCAGCGTTTTGTCGACTTCCCGACTTCCCGACACGACGGGGCTCCAAACTCTCCACAGAAGCCCCGCACACAACCCGCACACACCGCGCCCTCCCGGACACCTCGCGGTACTACTACCGCTCGGACTCCGGGCACACGACAAGGCCCGGAGTCCGAGGACTCCGGGCCTTGTCTTTGAGTAGCGGGGACAGGATTTGAACCTGCGACCTCTGGGTTATGAGCCCAGCGAGCTACCGAGCTGCTCCACCCCGCGCCGTTGTGTGACAACCGTACCACGACGGCGCGGGGTGGATCTCCCGAATGGGTGTCAGCTGCCCGGCTTGCCGTTCTTGTCCGAACCGCCGGTCTCCGCCTTGGCGATCCGGTCGAGGGCGTCCTTCAGGTCCTTCTGGGCCTTGCCGTACGCGCCCCAGTCCTTGTCCCCGAGCGCCTTCTGACCGGCGTCATAGGCGTCCTGAGCGTCCTTCACGGCCTGCTTGACCGTCTGGTTCGCGGGCGGCTGCTGGCCCGAGGGCTGCCCCGGCGGCTGCTTGGTGCCGTTGTCCGGCGCCTTCCCGCCGAAGACCTCGTCGAGGGCCTCGTCGAGGGTGTCCTTGAAGGCGATCTTCTCGCCGTAGTTCACCAGCACCTTCTTGAGCAGCGGGTAATTCGTGCCCGCGCCGCGCAGATAGACCGGCTCGACGTACAGCAGCCCGCCGTCCAGGGGGACGGTCAGCAGATTGCCGTACTCGACCTCGGAATCGCCCTTCTTCCAGATGTTGATGGCATTGGCGACGGCCGCGTCGCTGTTGAATTTGCTCTGCGCCTGCTGCGGGCCCCAGACCGTGGTCTCGGACGGCAGTTTCAGCACCCTGATGGCCCCGTAGTCCGGACTCTTCGCGTCGGCGTCGACGGCCATGAAGGCACCGAGGTTCGGCCGGCTCTTCGGCGTGAAGGTCGTCGTCAGCGAGAAGGTCTGCTTCTGCTGGTCCGGCATCTTCATGCTGAGGTAGTACGGCGGGACCGCGTTGCCCTCCTTGGTGGTCGGGTCGTCCGGCACCTGCCAGCGCTCGCTGCCCGTGTAGAACGTGCCCGGGTCGGTCACGTGATAGCGGGTCAGCAGCTCACGCTGCACCTTGAAGAGGTCCTGCGGATAACGCAGGTGGTCCATCAGCGCGGAACTGATCTCGCTCTTCGGCTTCACCGTGCCCGGGAACGACTTCATCCAGGTCTTCAGCACCGGGTCCTTGGTGTCCCACTGGTACAGGCTGACCGTGCCGTCATAGGCGTCCACGGTCGCCTTGACCGAATTGCGGATGTAGTTGACCTGGTTCTGCTGGGCCACCACCGAGCGCGCTCCGGTGGTCAGCGAGTCCGCCGTGGTGTCGCCGAGCGTGGTGCGCGAGGCGTACGGATAGCCGTTGGTCGTGGTGTACGCGTCCACGATCCACTGGATCCGGCCGTCCACGACCGCCGGATAGGCGTCGCCGTCGATGGTCAGCCAGGGGGCGACCGCCTCGACGCGCTCCTTGGGCGTGCGGTTGTAGAGAATCCGCGAATTCTTGCCGATGGCGCCCGAGTAGAGCATCTTCGGCTCACCGAAGGCCACGGCGTAAGCGGCGCGGTTGACGGGGTTCGAGAGGTTCACACCGCTCTTGCCCTGATAGGTGTACCCCTTCTCGCCCTGGTCGCTGGAGTAGTCCAGCTCGGCCTGGGGGCCGCCCACGATCGAATACTGGGTGGTCTTCTCGCCGTAGTAGATCCGCTGCTCGTACTTCCCGAGCATGCCCTCGGTGGGCAGGTTCTTCTCCGTGAAGTCCGGCTCGCCCTCACCGGTGATGGAGGTGCCGTTCGCGGTGATGGCGCCGTAGCCGTGGGTGTACTTGAAGTGGTCGTTGATCCAGTTGCGCTCGGGAATCCCCTTGATGTTCAGCTCGCGCAGACCGATGACCGTGTCCTGCTCCTTGCCGTCCTTCTTGTAGCGGTCGACATCGAGCGTGGACGGGAACTGGTAATAGCCACGCACCTGCTGTTGCTGCTGGAACGTGGGCGAGACGATATTCGGGTCCAGGAGCCGCAGGCTGGCCGTGTCGTTCACGTCCGCGCGCAGCTTGTCCTTGTCCTTCGGATCACCCTTGCCCGCGTAGTCCTTCACATCGGTGCCGTCGATCCCGTACGCCTCGCGGGTCGCCGTGATGTTCTTCTTGATGTACGGCGCTTCCTTGGCCTGCTCATTGGGCTGGACCTGGAACTTCTGCACGATCGCCGGATAGAGCCCGCCGATCAGCACCGCCGAGAGCACCATCAGACCGAATCCGATGACCGGCAGCTGCCAGGTGCGGCGCCACAGCGTCGCGAAGAACAGCACGGCGCAGATCAGCGCGATGATGAAGAGGATCGTCTTGGCCGGCAGATAGGCATTGGCGTCGACATAACGCAGGCCGGTCCAGCCGTCGGTCGACTTCAGCCCGCTGGACTTCACCGCCAGCCCGTAGCGGTCCAGCCAGTACGCGATGGCCTTCAGACCCACGAAAAGGCCGAGCAGCACGGAAAGGTGCCCGGTGGCCGCCGCGGTGGCCCGGCCGCCGGGGCTGGTGAGCCGCAGCCCGCCGTAGAGGTAGTGCACCAGGGCGGAGGCGATCAGCGAGAGGACGACGGCCGCGAAGCCGAAACTCAGCAGGAAGCGGAACCACGGCAGGTCGAAGGTGTAGAAGGAGATGTCCTTGTGGAACTGCGGGTCCTTCTGCCCGAACGGCACACCGTTGATCCACAGCAGCCAGGTGCGCCACTGCCCGGCCGCGGACGCGCCCGCCACCAGCCCCACGAGGGTGGCGACCGCCAGCAGCGCCCACTTCTTGTACGGCGCGATGCTCATCCGGTAGCGGTCGAGGTTCTGCTGCTCCATCGACATCGCGCTCAGCGGCGGCCGCAGCCGGTGCGCCAGCCAGATGTTGATCCCCACCGCGAGCGCCATCAGCACCCCGAAGACGGCGAAGAGGCCGACCTTGGTGCCGAGCGTGGTGGTGAAGACGGAGGAGTACCGCACCGAGCGGTACCAGAGCCAGTCCGTCCAGAACCCGGCGAACATCACGAAGAGCATGACCAGCGCGGCCAGTACGCCCAAGGTCATCAGCAGGGTCCGGATCCGCCGGGACGGGCGGCCGACTCTGATACGTGGCCCTGTCGGGCCTCCGCCGCGGTCCGGCATCTGGAAAGCCAAGGTGCGCACCTCGAAGTTCGCTGTGAGTGGAGCTTGTCGATCAGGGCCCAGCGATCCTAGGGCCCAGTGTGGCAACTTACCGAGGCTTTACTCAGTTCCCATTTTTGGTCACTCTCAGGGCACGATATTGAGCATGTCCAGCACTTCCAGCATTCCCGACCCCGCCGACTCCTCCGGGCCCGCGCTGCCCAATACCCCGATGGCGGCCGGCCCGCTCACCCGTGCCGTGCTCGAGATCGACGAGTACGCCTCCACCCTGGGCTGGGATCAGCCCGCCCGGCTCTTCGCCCTGGTCGACACCGCCAAGCTGCGCGCCCAGGAGCCCGGCCTGGCCTCCCAGCTCGGCCTCGACGAGAACGCCACGTCCTCGCTCACCCCGATCGAACAGGACGAGGTGCCGGCCGGCACGGCCCTGGACAAGTTCCTCGGCACCATCGCCTGGCCGGACGCGGTGACGGGCTGCGCCCTGACCGTGGAGCGCCTGATGCTCCCGCCGTCGGCGGAGGGCACCGTGCCCAACGGGCTGAACGAGAAGCAGCTCGCCAAGTGGGTCGCCGCGCACCCGGACCGCCAGGAGGTCCGGATGACGGTCGCGGTGCTGCGCGACGGCGCCCGCGAGTCCGCGGTGCGGCTGCGAGAGAAGGACTCCCCCACGGAGGTCCTCACCGGTGCCGATCTGGTCCCGGGTCTCGCGGAGGCCCTGGCGGCCACCTTCGAGGACTGACCCTCACCGCTCCCTCGCCGCTGGGCGGGCCCGTTGACCGGGCCCGCCCAGCGGCGAGGGAGTCTCTGCTACTTCCCCGCTACTTCCCCGCCGTGCACTGTGTCAGGCCGGCCGTGTCACCCTTGCGGATCTTCTGCAGGGCGCCGAGGGCGTCCCCTATGGTGTCGACCTTGACCAGGGTGAGGCCCGAGGGCCTGTCCTTCGCGGCGGCCGCGCAGTTGTCCTTCGGCGTCAGGAAATACCGGGCGCCCTTGGAGCGCGCGCCCACCGTCTTCATCTCCACGCCGCCGATCGGCCCGACCTTGCCGTTGTCGTCGATCGTGCCCGTGCCGGCGACGAACTTCCCGCCGGTCAGGTCGTCCGGGGTGAGCTTGTCGACTATCCCGAGGGCGAACATCAGCCCGGCGCTCGGCCCGCCGACGTCGGCCAGCTTGATGTTGATCGAGAACGGGAAGGTGTGGTCGGTCGCCGCCTGGATGCCCACCACGGCCCGCTTGTCGTCGGTGGCCTTGGTCGTGGTGAGGGTGACGGTGTCCTCCCCCTTGGGCTGCCGCTTCTCCTTCTCCGCCGCGGCCGCCTCCTTGGCCGGGACGATCAGGAAGGCGACCTTCTCGCCGGGCTGGTGCTTGGTGACCAGCTTGGCCACGTCGCCGGGCTGCTTGATCTCCGTACCGTCGACGGACTTGATCACGTCACCTGCGTGCAGCTTGCCCTCCGCGGGGCTGCCCTTGACGACGGACGACACGACGACGCGGCTGCCGACCGGGATGCCCAACTGCTTGAGAGCCGCCACCTTGGCGCTCTCCTGGGACTGGCTGAACTCCTCGGCCGTCTCCTGGTTGAGCTCGTCGGGGCTCTTGTCGTCGGGGTAGAGCGTGCTGTGCGGGACCACCAGATTGTCGTGCCCGAGCCAGCCGGTGAGCGCCTCGACCAGATTCATCCGGTACTGGGAGCCGGTCACCCGGACCGTCGTCATATTGAGGTTGCCGGTCGTCGGATAGGTCTTGCGCCCGGAGATCTGGAGCACCGGCTCGCCGTCGTGCTCACCGAGCGTGTTGACCGTCGGCCCCGGGGACATCTCCGCGTACGGCACGGGGATCAGCACACCCACGCAGAGCAGCGCGATGAGCGTCAGGAGGGAAGCGAGCATCGTCGCAGTGCGGCGGGGCATGGAACGACAGTACGGGACGGGTCCGACAGTCCACCTTCGGGGCGGGCCGTCCGGGGAAGCAGCGAAGGGCGCGCGCCGTACAGGGGGGCGCCTGAGCGTTTCCGAGCGCGGTTCTGGACGGCGCTAGGAGACGCCGCTGCCCGTGTCCGAGCGCTCCATCGCCTCCCGGAAACGCGCATAGCCCGCGAGCTCCGCGACGTCGCCGGATTTGCGGTTGCGGGCCGCCCAAGCTGCCCAGCTTCCCCACATGACGGCGACGATGACCGCGGCGACGGGAATCAGCAACCACACGAGCGCTGCCATGCCACCCTCCCGGCCCCATGCACCACCATGACTGAGTGATGAGCAGATTAATCGTCCGTTCCCTCAACGCTCACGTCAGGGGGGCGGTTACGCAACCGGGGGCGGTCCGTGAGGGGTTGACGCAAGTGACGGGAGGGGAACCTGTGCCATCAACGGCGGCGCACCGCGCCGGCCCTCCCCGTTTCCTGCCCGACGGCGCTACGCGCCGACCCGCCCCCAGCTACCGCTGGGAGGTGCCCCCAGATTTCCCGCTCGACGGCGCTACGCGCCGACCCGCCCCCAGCTACCGCTGGGAGGTGCCCCCAGATTTCCTGCTCGACGGCGCTACGCGCCGACCCATTCTTCTGTTCCGTCCGCGAATGTCTGGTGCTTCCAGATGGGCACCTCGCGCTTGAGGTCGTCGATCAGCCGGCGGCAGGCTTCGAACGCCTCCGCCCGGTGCGGGCACGACACCGCCACCACGACGGCCAGATCACCGACGGACAGTTCACCGACCCGGTGCACCGCCGCGAGGGCCCGTACCGGGAAGTCCGCGACGACCTTCTCGGCGATCCGGCGCAGCTCCGCCTCGGCGGACGGGTGCGCGGAATAGCCGAGCCCGGTGACGTCCGTACCGCCGTCGTGGTCACGCACCGTGCCCACGAACAGCGCGGTGCCGCCCGCGGCGTCGTCCCCGGCCGCGGTGAAGACCTCGTCCACGGACAGAGGGGTGTCGCGGATCGCCAGCAGGCGGATCGGGTCGGCGGCGGCGAGCTCGCCGGGGTGCTCGTAGATCGGTGCCATGCGTCCATCGTGCCGCACCCGGGCGGGCGCCCGGCATGGGCGTTCGACAGACCGTCTGTGCGCTCCCCTGGAGGCTCCTCCAGTCGCACGCGGGTCGGCGCCCCGCGGGAGCCCGCACGGCCCGCACGCGGCGCTACAGCCTGCGGCGTGCCTTGCGAGCGCGGCGGACGAGGGCGGCGGTGCCCAGCAGTGCCACGGTCGCCCCCGCGGCGCCCGCGGCGGTGGCGTCCTTGCGGCCGAGCCTGCGGCCCGCGACCGTGTGGCGCCCGGCGACCTCCTCCAGCAGCTCCGCGAGGACCTCTTCGTTGGTCCAGCGGGGCCGCCAGCCCGCGTCGTGCAGCCTGCTGCCGCTGACGACCCACGGGTGCATCGTGTATTCCAGGTCGCCGGCGGGCGAGGGCGTGAGCCCCAGGCGGTGCAGCCGGGAGGCCGCGCCGAGCGCGACGGCCGAGGGCAGCTCCATGCGCCGGATACCGGTGAGCTCCTCGACCTCCTCCTGCTCCAGCCAGCCGTCGCAGCCCACCGCCAGCTCGCCCTCGGCCTTCTCCAGGGCGGCGAACTCCAGCGCGCTCACGAGGTCCTCCACGTGGCAGAACTGCCATGTGGGCCGGGACCCGGCGACGACCAGCAGCCGGGGCGATTCGAAGTAACGTGTCAGGGCCGTGTCGGTGCCGCCGACGAGGACGGCGGGACGCAGCACCGTGACGTTCAGCCCGGGGTGCGCGCGCGGCGCCCGCCGGGCGAGCCGCTCTATCTCCAGCAGATCGCCCACGCCCGTCGCCTCCGCGGTCGCCCGCAGCTCCGCGTCCTCGGCGAGCGGCACGTCGTTGTCCGGCAGCGCGCCGTAGACCATCGCGGAGGTGCACAGCACCACGCGGTGCACCCCGGCGGCCGCGGCGGCCGTCAGCACGGTCTGGGTGCCCCGCACGTTGTACGCGGTGCGGGCCGCCGGGTCGCCCTCCAGGTCGAGGTCGACCGCGAGGTGCACCACGACGTCGACACCGCGCAGCTTCTCGGCGATCACCGGGTCCCGCACGTCCAGGACGTGCCACTGCGCCTCAAAGGCGTCGCCGCGGCGCTCGTCGATGGCGACGACCTGCTTGATCTCCTCGGAGGCGGCGAGCCGCTGCGTGAGCAGCGCGCCGACTCCGCGGGCGGCACCGGTGACCGCTACGACCGGCCGGCGGCGGGCATGCGGGCTCGTACTGTCACGCGCGGAACCGTTTCGCGCTGCGCGAACTTCTCGGTCAGGGGAACTCACCGGGCATCTCCAGCGGTTGTCTTCAGTACGTACGGGTCATGACACGTACGTACCAGGTGACGTCCATCCTGCCGCAGGCCCAGGGTCGGCGAAGCACCAAGCCCGGATACGGGCGGGGGTGTCTACGCTGGGTGGTGTTGTCGGGCATTCGCCGCCGGTCCTGAGAGCCGGCGGCCCTACGAGCCGAGGAAACCCGTGAGTGACACCCCATTCGGATTCGGTCTGCCGCCGGAGGAGCCGGAGAACGGCGGCGACGGCAAGAAGAAGGGCGACGGCCAGGGCGGCCAGGGACCCACGAATCCGTTCGGGTTCGGCGGTCCCGCGGGCGGTGGGGACAACCCCTTCGCCGCGATGTTCGGTTCCCTGAACCCGAACGACCTGGGCGCGGCCTTCCAGCAGCTCGGGCAGATGCTCTCCTACGAGGGCGGCCCGGTGAACTGGGACATGGCCAAGGACATCGCACGGCAGACCGTCGCGCAGGGCACTGCCGACGGCGGCAAGGACGCCAGCGTCACGTCCGGTGAGCGGGCGGCGGTCGAGGAGGCCGTGCGCCTGGCGGACCTCTGGCTGGACGGCGTGACGTCGCTGCCGTCGGGTTCGGGCACGGCCGTGGCCTGGAGCCGCGCCGAGTGGGTCGAGGCGACCCTGCCGGTGTGGAAGGACCTGGTCGACCCGGTCGCCGAGCGCGTCGGCACGGCCATGGGCGATGTGCTGCCCGAGGAGATGCAGGCCATGGCGGGCCCGCTGCTCGGCATGATGCGGTCCATGGGCGGCGCCATGTTCGGCCAGCAGATCGGTCAGGCCGTGGGCGTGCTCGCGGGCGAGGTCGTCGGTTCCACCGACATCGGCCTGCCGCTCGGCCCCGCGGGCAAGGCCGCGCTGCTGCCGGTGAACATCGAAGCCTTCGGCTCGGGCCTCGGTGTGCCGCAGGACGAGGTGCGGCTGTATCTGGCCCTGCGCGAGGCCGCGCACCAGCGCCTGTTCGCCCACGTGCCGTGGCTCCGTTCACACCTCTTCGGTGCCGTCGAGGGCTACGCCCGGGGCATCAAGGTCGACACCTCCAAGCTGGAGGACGTGGTCGGCCAGCTCGACCCCTCGCACCCCGAGCAGCTGCAGGACGCCCTCCAGCAGGGCATGTTCCAGCCGCAGGACACCCCCGAGCAGAAGGCCGCCCTGGCCCGCCTGGAGACCGCGCTCGCGCTGGTCGAGGGCTGGGTGGACGCGGTCGTGCACGCGGCCGCCGCCCCGCACCTGCCGTCGGCGGGCGCGCTGCGTGAGACGCTGCGCAGGCGGCGTGCCACCGGCGGTCCGGCGGAACAGACCTTCGCCACGCTGATCGGCCTGGAGCTGCGTCCGCGCCGGCTGCGCGACGCCTCCCGGCTGTGGGCCTCGCTGACGGACGCGCGCGGCCTGGAGGGCCGTGACGGCCTCTGGGAGCACCCGGACATGCTGCCGACGGCCGCCGACCTGGACGACCCGGACGGCTTCGTCCACCGCGAGCACCTGGACTTCTCCGAGCTCGACAAGATGCTGGGCGAGGCGGCCGGCGGCGCGCGGCCGGACCTGAAGAAGGACTCCGGCAAGGAGCCCGGCGCGGGCGACGACTCCGGCGAGGGCGACGACAAGAAGTGAGCCTGCACGAGAACGCCGTCCTCGTGCTGAAGGAGTACGAGGACCAGCCGGAGCTGCGCGGGCTCTATCTGGACCACCTCGCCGCGCACCCGGACGGCATGTGGAAGGCATGCGGTGCCGGGCACATCACGGCGAGCGCGCTGGTGATCGACCCGGCGGCCGGGCGCGTGCTGCTCACGCTGCACCGCAAGCTGCGGATGTGGCTCCAGATGGGCGGCCACTGCGAGCCGGGCGACAGCACGCTCGTGGAGGCCGCGCTGCGGGAGGCCACGGAGGAGTCGGGCATCGCGGGCCTGACGCTGCTGCCGGGCGGTCCGGTGCGGCTCGACCGGCACCCGATCCCGGCGCCCTGCCACTGGCATCTGGACGTGCAGTTCGCGGCGCTGGTCCCCGAGGGCGCCGTCGAGGCGATCAGCGACGAGTCGCTGGACCTGCGGTGGTTCCCGTACGACGAGGTGGCCGGCGTCGCGGACGCCTCGGTCGTCCAGCTGCTGGAGCGGACGCTGGCGCGGCTGGCGTAGCGGACTGAGGCATGGGTAAGGGGCGGCCGCCATTGCGGCCGCCCCTTACCCATGGGCTCAGCGGTCGGACCAGATATTGCCCTGGTTCTGGCCGTGCGCGCCCTGCTGGCCGATGCCGTACTGCGCCATCAGCCCCTGGCCGGTCTCCGCGCCCTGCGGCGGGAGCAGCTCGCTGGGCTGGACGAGCGCGTACCCGTGGCCCTGGAAGTTCAGCTCCCAGCCCTCCCCCGTGCTGCCCCGGCGCCGCCAGACGCCCGACGAGGAGGTGGGTGCCTGCATCTGGACGACCAGGGAGGTCGACCAGGCGACGACGGCGTCCGCGTCGGCGTTGACGTATTTGTCCGGGGTGACCTGGAGCATCAGCGGCTGGCCGGAGGTCATCAGGGCGACCTTGCCCTGTCCGCTGATGACGAGGTTGTACGCGCCGGTGCCGGAGATCCCGAACTGGCTGTCCACCGCGATGGCGTCCCAGTGCAGGGTGGAGTCCAGTGCGAGGACGTAGGCGCTGTCGACGGTGAGGCCGTTGTGGTCCACATCGACCACGTGGATGTACTGCGCGAGGTTGGCGAAGTAGACCGTGCCCTGCCCCGAGCAGCGCATCAGGTCCAGGCCCTCGCCCGTGCGCGCCTGGGTGGTGCGCTGACCACGGGACCGGTACTCGCCGTCGAACTCCATCATGCCCTGGTAGGCGACCATGGAGCCCTTCCGGGCGAGGACGTCGTCGTGGCCGGTGAGGAAGACCCGCAGCAACTGCGGGTTCTGCAGGGCGTAGCGCTCCTGCGTCTGTGCTTCGGTGTGGCCGAAAAGCGGGCTCTGCATGCTGTCTTCGCTTCCCCTCAGCCCCGCGCCCGGAGCCGGTCGGTGCTGTCCTCGCTGGGCTGTACGACCACGAACCCCTTGCCGGAGAAGCCCAGTTGATAGGCTTCCCCGCTGCCCCGGCCGATCATGGAGGATGCCTTGAAGCTGCGCTTCCCCTTCATCTTGAGGCCGGTGGACCAGGCGACGAGCGCGTCCGGGTCCACATAGGTCTCGTCGTCGCCGCGGCCGCAGTCGACGACGACGGGGGTGCCGCGGGAGGTGAGCGCCACCCAACCGGTGCCGGAGACGGCCACGTTGAACAGACCCTGACCCGCGAACTTCGCCATGCCCTTCACGCGCTGCACGCCCCACTGCAAGTGGGCGTCGAAGGCGAGGATGTTGGTGCCGTTGACGGAGATCGAGTCGCCGTCGAGCTGGAGGCAGACGACGTTCGCGCCGTAGTCGGCGAGGTAGAGCAGCCCGTCACCGTGGCACTTCATCAGCGGCATGCCCTCTCCGGTGAGCCACTGGGAGGCCATCTGCCGGAGGGCGGGCGGGTTCGCCTCGTACTGGACGTAGCCCTCGTACGCGATCATCGAGCCCGTCCGGGCGAACAGGTCCTGGCCGGACTGCATGGCGACCTTCAGCATGCTGCTGCCGTGGTTCTCCATGCGTGTCGCGACGGGGGTCGGGGCGTAGCCCGCGAACGGTGTCTGGTTCATGGTCATTTCGGGCTCCCTCAGACCTCGTAGGGCTGGACGACGATGAAATTGCCGGGCGCGCCGCGGAATTGGAGGTTCACGGTCTCTCCGCTGTGGCCCGGGTAGGCGTTGCGGCGCAGCCGCACCTGGCTGGAGATGATCACCTGTGCGGCGGCGGACCAGGCGACGATGGCATTGCTGTCCGCGTACGTCGTCGGGGTGACAGGCAGCACCACGGGGACGCCGTGCGTCTTGACGACGACGGTGCCGTGGCCCTGGAACTGCATGGTGAACAGGGCGCCGCCGGGGATGCCGTGGCCCTCGATCCGGCGGACCTCGTGCTGGAGCGACTCGTCGAAGGCGAGCACCGAGTCCGCGGAGACGCAGATGGCGTCGCCCTGGAGCTCGATGGGGTGCACGTGGGAGGCGTTCTCGGCCAGGAACACCTGTCCGCGGCCCGTGCAGCGCATCAGCTGCATCTCCTGGCCGGTGACGCTGCCCATGATGCGCCCGGCGAAGCCCGCGCCCTTGTAACCGAAGTCGACCTTGCCCTGGTAGAGCACCATGCTGCCCTGCCGGGCGAGCACAGGCTGCTGGTCGACGCCGAGGTCGACGCGGATGAGCTTGGAGTTCTGGAGCGTCCAGCGCTGGCCGGTGGGCACTTCACGGTACTTCTCGAAGGCCGCCTGAACACCACCGGAGGCGGCGCCGGGCGCCCCCTGGCCGTACGGGGCGGGCTGCCCGGGGCAGGGCGCGCCCTGGTGCGGCGCCTGCGGCGGGGCGCCGTAGGGCTGCTGCGGTCCGGGGTAGCCGTACCCACCGGGCTGCCGGCCGTGGGGAGCGTGCTGGCCGGGTACGCCCGGCGGGCCGGGCGGCGGCGGGAGCTGGTTTCCGTGCCCGCCTCCGTGCCCGCCTCCGTGCTCCGCGAAGTAACCGGGCGGGGCGATCGGCGCGGCGAGCGTGGGCGCCGCGTGCATCTGCCCGGGCGTCGGCGGCGGGGTGCTGCCCTGCGGCGGCGGGAAGCCCTGATGGGGCGGCGAGGTCTGCTGCTGGTGCGCCGGCGCGGGAGCGGGGGCCGGAGGCGGGGTCTGGAAGGACGCCTGCGGCATGCTCGGAGCGGGGGGCGGTGCCTGCCGAGGCTGTGCTTGCTGGACCGGTGCTTGCTGGACCGGCGGGGCGAAGGCAGGGGGCGCGGCGGCCTGCGCCGGGGGCGCGAATGCGGGGGCGGCCGCCTGGTGCGGCTCCGGGTCGGGCTCGGGCTCTTCCTCCAGCACCTCGCCGCCGAAGTTCGTGAGGAGCGCCTCCAGGCCGCCGTCGAAGCCCTGGCCCACGGCGGCGAACCGCCAGAAGTCCTTCATATAGAAGTCGCCGAGCATGACCGCGCGTTCGGTACTGAATTCCGCACCGGTGAAGGAGTAGCGCGCGACTTCCTCGCCGCCCGCGACGACGCGGAGATAGCCGGGGCCGATCTGGGACATCTGACCGGCGCCGTCGATGGTGGCCGTGAAGCTCAGTCTCCGCACCTGCGGGGGAATCCGGTCGAGGGTGACGCGGAAGGATTCCGTATCACCGGCCTGTGCGCCGAGTTGCTGAATGGCACCCTCGGGAGACGCCGGCTGGTTGAAGAAGACGAAGTACCGGTCGTCGGACAGCCGCTCCTGGGCGTCGAGGCCGAAACAGCTGATGTCGAAGGTCAGGCCGGGACCGGCGATCTGCACACCCACGTACAGATCGGTCCCCGCCGTCAGGTCACTGATCTTGGCCTTGTGGCCGCGCTGGAATTCCCTGGCCATGCGTAACGACCGTCCCCCATCCGAACGTGTGATGAATGCGTCGCGTCAGGCTAACGGCTCAGCCCGGCCCTTACGGCTCCGGGCCGTGCGCACGCGGAGCCGAAACGCCGTGCTATTCGCTGCGTGCCGCGGGAAGATGGGGAAGCCGGTCGGCGGAGACCACACCTTCGAGGTATCCGCGGGCGCGCTCGGTCCGCGGATATGCCTCCAGGAGCCGCCAGAACCCGGGCCCGTGACCGGGAACGAGCAGATGTGCCAACTCGTGGAGCAGCACGTAATCCACGACGTACTCCGGCATGCCCTGCAAACGGTGCGAGAGACGGATGCTGCCCTCGGCCGGGGTGCAGGAACCCCAGCGGGTGTTCTGGTTCGTCACCCAGCGGACCGTCTCCGGGCGGGCCCGGCCGCCGAGATACTGCGCGGAGAGCCGCCCCGCCCGCTCGGCGAGCTCGGCGTCGCCGAGCACCCGCTTGCTCTCCTGGGCCGCGAGCTTGTCGAGCATCACCGTTACCCAGCGCTGCTCCTCCGCCTCCGACATCCGGGCGGGGATCAGCACCACGGTCCGGTCGCCCTCGCGGTACGCGGAGACCGTTCTCCGGCGACGCGCGCTCCGTCTGACCTCGACCGCACTGGTCTCCGATCCGCCGGTGAGCGGGCTCGGAATGCTGCGCGGTGGTCTTGCGGCACTGTGCAGAGGATCGACGGGCACGCCCCGACGTTACCCGCTGGCGGCGCGTGAAGTCCCGCCCATCGCTCCTTGTCGGGGGAAAGACACCGGAGAGGGCACGGCTTGTACGACAATCACCCCGCACTTGTGGATAACTTCGCACGGCCCACCGGCCGGCGGCCCATTCTGGAGGCCGACGGAGGGGGAAGGCCATGCAGACGAACGCAACGCCGTGCACGGAATCGACGCGGGGCGGCGCCGTGCGCGGAGCTGACACACGGGGCGGCTCCGCGAGGGCGACCGCGGATACGGCCACGGGTGCCTGCGGTAAGGGCTCCGGGCGGGCGGACGCGGATCGCGCGGGGCGGGGGCCGGTGGGCCCGGGGCGACCCGGCTCCATGTCCGCGGGCCCCGCGCCGAGAACCTTCGCGCCACCGGGTCCCGTCCAGCCGGACTCCGCACATCCGATGCTCAAGCCCGCGCTGCGGCGGAGCTGGCGCAATCGGGACACGGTGCAGTTCGGCGTGGCGCCCGCGCACGCCGTGGCGGTCGGGCCGGTGGACACGGCGACGAGCAGCTTCCTGCCCCTCCTGGACGGCACGCGCGGCATGCCGTTGCTCAGGGAGGAGGCCAGAGCCGTCGGCCTGCCCGAGGGCCGGGCCGACGCCCTGGTCGAGAGGCTGACGCGGGCCGGGCTGCTCGACGACCCGCGGGCCGGGGGCGAGGGGGCCACCGCGCTGCGCGAGCAGGGGCCGGCGCTGGAGCGGCTGCGCCCCGACCTCGCCTCCTTGTCGGTGCTCCACGCCGGCGCGGGGGCGGCGATGGGGATCATGGCCGCCCGCCGGGCCCTGCGGGTGCGGGTGCGTGGCGCCGGGCGGGTGGGATCGGCCGTGGCGGCGCTGTTGTCGGCGTCGGGAGTGGGCCAGGTCGATGTCCAGGACGGCGGTTGCGTGGAGCCGTGGGACGTGGGGCCGGGCGGTGTGGGGCCCGAGCGGATCGGGGAGCGCCGTGACGGCGCCGCCGGACGGGTGGTCCGGCAGGTCGCGCCCGTGCCCCGGCCACGGGCCCGGGGAGGAGATGCCGGTGCGGAGCCGCCGCTGGCCCTGGTGGTGTTCGCCCCGCGCGACGGACTCGCCGCCTACGCCCCCGACCCGGCGGCCGCGGAGGAGCTCGTCCTGTCCGGAACTCCCCATATGTACGCGGGCGTCCTGGAAGCCACCGGAGTGGTGGGGCCGTTGGTGCTGCCCGGCGGGACGGCGTGCGCGGGCTGTGTGGAGCTCGGGCGGTCCGAGCGGGATCCGGCCTGGCCCCGAATGCTCGCCCAGTGGCGGTCCGGCCGCGCCTCGGGGGTACCGTCGTGCGACATGGCACTGGCCACGGTGGTGGCGGGGCTGACCGTGGGACGGGCGCTGGCCTTTCTCGACGGTGGGTCCCCGGCGAGCGCGGGGGTGCGGCTGGAACTGGCCCTGCCGGGCCCGGCCTGGTCCCCGCGGCCCGTCGAGCCGCATCCGCGGTGCCCGTGCGGCGCGGCGGGATCTTCGGATCCCGGATATGCCTCGGCCACGGGGGTGCCGCACGGGACAATGAGCAGGTAACCGCCGTCCGCGGCGTGGCTGTTCGGCTAGTTGGAGGGGCGCATGTCTGATCTACCCCGCAAGGCGGTCACTCGTACCGCCAAGTTGGCGGCGCTGCCATTGGGGTTCGCGGGGCGCACGGCGCTCGGGCTCGGCAAACGCATCGGCGGCCGGCCCGCGGAGCTGATCGCCACGGAGTTGCAGCAGCGCACGGCCGAGCAGTTGTTCGCCACCCTGGGGCAGCTCAAGGGTGGCGCGATGAAGCTGGGTCAGGCGCTGTCCGTCTTCGAGTCGGCGCTCCCCGAGCAGGTGGCGAGCCCCTACCGGGCGGCACTGACCAAGCTTCAGGAGGCGGCCCCTCCGATGCCGACGAAGTCGGTGCACGCGGCGCTGGCGGAGCGGCTCGGGCCGGACTGGCGTGATCTGTTCGAGGAGTTCGAGGACCAGCCGGCGGCGGCCGCGTCTATCGGGCAGGTGCACCGGGCGGTCTGGCACGACGGGCGCGAGGTCGCCGTGAAGGTGCAGTATCCGGGTGCGGGCCAGGCGCTGCTCTCCGACCTCACGCAATTGGGGCGCTTCGCCCGGCTGCTGGGCCCGCTGATCCCCGGGATGGACCTCAAGCCGCTCATCGCCGAGCTCCGCGACCGGGTGGCGGAGGAGCTGGACTACGAGCTGGAGGCCCGGGCGCAGGAGGAGCACGCCCGGGAGTTCGCGAGCGATCCGGATGTGACCGTTCCACAGGTGGTGCACCAGAGCGACCAGGTGCTGGTCACCGAGTGGATGGAGGGGGTGCCGCTGTCCGAGGTGATAGCGGAGGGCACCCAGGAGCAGCGGGACCGGGCCGGTCAGCTGCTCGCGCGCTTCCTCTTCTCGGGCGCGGCGCGCACCGGGCTGCTGCACGCCGATCCGCATCCGGGCAACTTCCGGCTGCTGACCGGGGACGCCCCCGGCGGGCCTCCGGAGAAGTGGCGGCTGGGGGTGCTGGACTTCGGCACGGTGGACCGGCTGCCGCAGGGGCTGCCGCCGACGATCGGCACGGTCCTGCGACTGACGCTGGACGGCGAGGCGGAGGCGGTCCACGAGCTGCTGCGGGACGAGGGGTTCGTCAAGCCGGAGATCGAGCTGGATCCCGGAGCGGTCATGGATTATCTGCTGCCGATCATCGAGCCCGCGCAGGTGCCGGAGTTCACCTTCACCCGGGGCTGGATGCGCGCGCAGGCGACGCGGATCGCCGATCCGCGCTCGCCCGCCTATCAGCTGGGGCGGCAGCTCAATCTGCCGCCCGCGTATCTGCTCATACACCGCGTGACGACCAGCACCATCGGGGTGCTGTGCCAGCTGGGCGCGACCGTGCGGCTGAGAGACGAGATGGAGGCGTGGGTGCCCGGCTTCGCGGCGGCCGACGAGAGTCAGGAGACACCCGCCTGACGGGCCGCAGGCAGGCCCTCACCACCAGGACGAGTCGAGTCGGCTCTCGATCGCTCTGAGGTTGGCGCGGGCGCAGTCGTCGCAGAAGTAGCGGCGGCTGCCGTTCTCGACGGAGCAGGTCCAGGTCGGCGGCGTACCGTCGGCGGCGGTGCCACAGCGAGCGCACGTCACGGGCGTGGCGTTCTCGGTGGCCTCAGGGTCCAACTGCACTGATTCATGCGTCTTCTGGTCCACTCCCAGACGATATCCCCGTCGACGCGCCGCGAGGGCACAACGCACCCAACGCCCCGCGGGGCCGGTCCGTTCGGACCGGCCCCGCGGGGTTCGGGATGAGCTCCGGGTGAGCCCTGGGCCTGGGCCGGGGCCCGCTCAGTGCATCACGGCCATGGCCAGCGCGCGGCGGGCGCGCAGCGAGGCGCGCTCGGCGCGGCGCTGCATCCGGCGGGCGCTGACCAGCCGCGCGGCCCTGCGTTCGGACTCGGCGACCCGGAGGCGTTCGTCCATATGGGCCCGGGCCAGGGCTTCTGGGATGAGTTGCATTTCGAGGTTCCTGTTCTGACGCGAGGCGGTCGCGCCGGAGGTGTCACGGGTGGGGGCTTCGGAGCCGAACGGCTCGGCGGAGGGGCGGTGCATGGTCGGATCCTGCTTCTTGGGGTCGTGCGTGGTGGGGCGGTCGATGGTGCCGAAGAGGTTCATGCGGCGACCGGGTTCTTGCGCGGACGGCCACGGGGCCGCTTGCGGGCCACCACGACGCCCTGGACGAAGAGCTCGCCACCCCAGACACCCCACGGCTCACGCCGGTCCAGAGCACCGGCCAGGCATGCCTCGCGGAGCGGGCAGGTCTGGCAGAGCGACTTGGCGTACTCCACGTCGGCCGGGGTCTCGGCGAAGAAGACCTCCGGGTCGTAGCTGCGGCAGGGGACGGGCGTGCCCAGGTTCTCGATGGCGTCGTCGAGGTCGGTGAGGGCGGTGAGGGGGGTCAAGGAGTCCTCCGTGGGGACAGGCGGGGGGATCAGGTCGGTCGCTACTGACGGGGTGTGTGCCTTGAGTTGCACGGTGTTGGTTCCTCGTCTTGTCTTCCGGCTTGTGGCCGGGCTGGTTCCCCCCGCACGGGCGAGGGGGCAAACAAAAGGGCCGCGGATCCCGGTGTGGGTTCCGCGGCCCTGGAAGGTGCCGACCTGATCATGCCGATCAGGCTGGATCTCTCCAGGGTTCGAGCCCACGGAAGGCCCACATCGTGAGGTGCTGCTGCTGCGCGTTCAGGGATCCGGCGCCGTTGGTCGTCGCTTCAATGGCATAGGTCTGAGCCTGTGCCGCTGCTGCTGCCCTTACCGCGGACGCCTTGGTCGGTCGCTCATTGACCGGGGCAAAGCCTGCGGTGGACAGACCGGTGCCCTGGAACAGGGAGAGCGAGCCGACAGTGATGCCGAGGGAACGGGTGGCGACGACCGGGCGATCGGTCATTTTGCTGCTGGTCTTGAAGCTGATCATTGGTCTTCGCCTCCTCTCGGCGTCTAAGGGGACTGGTCGAAACCAGCCCGGACGGTTCAGTACAGCACGGATCCACCGGAACTCGAAAGAGCCGCTGTCTCCGTGCTCGGAAGGCTATGGGTATGCCCTCCGCGTGCGCAAACTATTTTTCCGGAGTTTCTTCCGAGGCGTCTTCCGAGGCCGCCTCCCCGCCCGCGCACAGGGCCAGGACGTCGGCGCCGAACCTCTCGAGCTTCCGTCTTCCGACCCCTGAGATGCCCGCGAGCTCCGATTCGGTTCCCGGCACGGCCTCGGCGATCGCCAGCAGTGTCTTGTCGGTGAAGACGCAGTAGGCGGGCTGGCCCAGCAAACCCGCCTGCCCGGCCCGCCAGTCGCGCAGCCGCTCGTACAGCGCCTCGTCCAGCTCGACGGGGCAGTCCTCGCAGCGCATCAGCTTGATCTCGCCCGCGTCCGTCAGGGTCTTCCCGCAGACCCTGCACCGCGCGGGCCCCCGGCGCCTGCGCTGCGCGCCGCGCTCGACGCCCGCGCCACCACCGGTGAAGGCGGCGGCGGCCCCGCCGGGGCGGGCGACGGAGCCGGGCCGCAGCCCGGTCAGGAAGCGGGTGGGGCGGCGGGTCGCCCGGCCGCCCGGGGTACGGGACAGCGCCCACGACAGGGAGAGGTCGCGGCGGGCCCGGGTGACCCCCACATAGAGGAGGCGGCGCTCCTCCTCGACCTGTTCATCGGTCTTGGCGTATGTGATCGGCATCATGCCCTCGGCGAGCCCGACGAGGAAGACGGCGTCCCATTCCAGGCCCTTGGCCGCGTGAAGTGAGGCGAGAGTCACACCTTCGACGGTCGGCGCGTGCTGGGCGGCCGTCCGCTCGTCGAGTTCGGCGACGAGGTCGGACAGGGTGGCCGACGGTCTGGCCCGTACGAAGTCCTCAGCAAGCCGCACCAGGGCCGCCAGCGACTCCCAGCGGTCCCGGACCGCCCCTGAGCCCGCGGGGGGCTCCGCGGTCCAGCCACGGGTGCCGAGCACGGCCCGCACCTGTGAGGGCACGTCGTCGGCACCGGCCAGCTGGGGGTCGGAGTGCCCTCCGGCACGGGCGGCGCCGCGCAGCAGCAGGGTGGCCTCGCGGACCTCCGGACGCTCGAAGAACCGCTCGGCACCGCGCAGCTGATAGGGCACCCCGACGTCGGCCAGGGCCTGCTCATAGACCTCGGACTGGGCGTTGATGCGGTAGAGGATCGCGATCTCGCTGGCCGGGACCCCGGAGTCGATGAGCTCGCGGATCCGGCGGGCGGTGCCCTCGGCCTCGGCGGGTTCGTCCGCGAACTCCGTATAGCGGGGCTCGGGGCCCGCCGGGCGCTGCGAGACCAGCTCCAGCCGGTGCTCGGCGGCCCGGCCGCGGGCCTGCGACAGGAGGCCGTTGGCGAGGTGGACCACCTGGGGGGTGGAGCGGTAGTCCCGGATGAGCTTGACGACGGTCGCGTGCGGGTGGCGGGTGCGGAAGTTCAGCAGGTGGTCGGGGGTGGCGCCGGTGAAGGAGTAGATGGTCTGGCTTGCGTCGCCGACCACGCAGAGATTGTCGCGGTCGCCCAGCCACAGCTCCAGGAGCCGCTGCTGGAGCGGGCTGACGTCCTGATACTCGTCGACCACGAAGTGCTGGTACTGGCGGCGCACGGTCTCCGCGATGTCGTGCCGGTCCTGGAGGACGCCCACGGTGAGCAGCAGGACGTCCTCGAAGTCGATCACGCCGCGGTCGCGCTTGAGCTGCTCGTACGTCCCGTAGATGAGGCCGATCTCGGCGGGGTCCCGGGGGGCCTCCCGGCCGGCCTTGGCAGCTGCGGGGGCGTAGTCCTCGGGGACGGTCTGGGTGACCTTCGACCACTCGATCTCGCCCGTGACATCGCGCAGTTCATTGCGGTCGAGCCGGACGCGGCAGCGGGCCGCGGCCTCCGCGACGAGCTGGACCTTCCGCTCGAGCAGGCGCGGCACCTCGCCGCCCACGGCCTTCGGCCAGAAATACTGGAGCTGGCGCAGCGCCGCCGAGTGGAAGGTGCGCGCCTGGACGCCGCCCGCGCCGAGCTGGCGGAGCCGGCCGCGCATCTCCCCGGCGGCGCGGTTGGTGAAGGTGACGGCAAGCACACTGGCGGGCTGGAGCACCCCGGAGCGGACGCCGTACGCGATCCGGTGGGTGATCGCGCGCGTCTTGCCCGTGCCCGCTCCGGCCAGCACGCACACCGGACCGCTGAGCGCCGTCGCCACCGCGCGCTGCTCGGGATCGAGCCCGTCGAGCACGGCGTCGGCAGAGTCCGGGACCTGCGGGAAGAGGGTTGCTGTCACCCCGCCATGCTGCCAGGTCGGCGGGGGCGACCGGGAACGTCGTCCACAGGGCCGGCCCTCCGGTCATATGAATGGCCGGAGTCCTCCCGAGCGGCGGACCGGCCCGCTTCCCCGGCCGTGGGCGGCGCGGTGACCGGACGGGCGCGGAAACCACCGGGGAATGGTCCCGCACAGGTGCGCGTTCTACGACTGGCACCACACCCACCACCGAAGGAGCACGAGGACGCATGTCGGGCACCGTGACGATGTACAGCACCACCTGGTGCGGCTACTGCCGCCGGCTCAAGAGCCAGCTGGACCGCGAGGGAATCGCGTACAACGAGATCAACATCGAGCACGACGCCGAATCTGCGGCCTTCGTGGAAAAGGCGAACGACGGCAACCAGACGGTTCCGACCGTCCTGGTCGTCCCCGAGGGCGGCGGCGTTCCGGTCACCATGACCAACCCGTCGCTCGCCCAGGTCAAGCAGGCGCTGGCCTCCTGACCGCGGCACGGCCGCGGGGCACCGGCTCGCACGAGCCGGTGCCCCGGCCGGCTCAGCTCCAGGCCGGGCCCTGCGGCAGCGGCTCGCCGTACCAGAGCTCCAGCAGGCGGGCCGCGATGGAGATGCCGGTGGGCGGCAGCACCTCGCCAGAGGCGAAGCCCGCCCGCAGCTCCTCCCGCGAGAACCAGCGGGCCTCGTGGATCTCCTCGCCGTCCACCTGGATGTCCGCGGACGTGGCCCGCGCCATGAAGCCCAGCATCAGGCTGGACGGGAAGGGCCAGGGCTGGCTGGCGACGTACTCCACGTCACCGACGACCACGCCCGCCTCCTCGGCGACCTCCCGGCGCACCGCCTGCTCGATGGACTCGCCCGGCTCGACGAAGCCCGCGAGCGTCGAGAAACGGCCCTCCGGCCAGTGCATCTGCCGGCCCAGCAGCGCCCGGTCCTGCTTGTCCGTGACGAGCATGATGACGGCCGGGTCCGTGCGGGGGTAGTGCTCCGCGCCGCAGGCGGGGCAGCGGCGGATGTGGCCCGCGGCCGCCACCACCGTGCGCTCGCCGCAGCGCGAGCAGAAGCGGTGCAGCCGCTGCCAGTTCTCCAGGGCCACCGCATGCACCAGCAGTCCCGCGTCGCGCGGCGACAGCAGCAGCCCGGCCTCACGCAGCCCGGCCGGGCGCGCCGACTGGTCCATGCGACCCGGCAGCGCGTCCTTCTGGAGGGCGAAGTAGGCGATGCCCTGCTCGTCCTGGCCGAGGAAATAGCGGTGCGTCTCGGTGACCGGCGCCTCGAACGCCGGGGTCATCACCAGCTCGGTGCGGCCGTCGGGGGTGTCGTCGACCAGCACCTGCCCGCCGGAGACCACGAAGACTCTCGTGGAGGGGTGGCTCCACGCCGCGGCGAGCCACGCCTCGTCGAGGCGGTGGTGCGCGGCGCGGTCGATGCCGCTGTCCCCGCTCAGTGTGATGGGCCGGGCGGCTGACAGATCGGTCCAGGTGGTCACGGCTGCTTCCAACTCCCCCTGCGAATGGTGATGTACGTCGAGAACGCGAGCTACCGGTCGCTTCCGGCCAGGTCGGACCAGAGGTAGGCACTGGTCTCGACGCCCTTCATGAGGAGGTCCAGCTCGACCTTCTCGTTCGGCGCGTGCCAGCCGTCCGACGGCACCGAGATGCCGAGGAAGAGGACCGGCACCCCGAGCACGTCCTGGAGGTCGGCGGCCGGGCCCGAGCCTCCCTCGCGTGTGAAGCGGATCTTCTGCCCGAAGGCACGGCCCATGGCCCGGACGACCGACTGGAGGTACGGGTGGTCGAGCGGGGTCAGGCAGGGGCGGGTCACACCCCAGAAGTTGATCTCGTGGCGGATGCCGTCCGGCAGGGTGTCGGCCACCCACTGGCGTACGGCCCGCTGCACGGCGTCGGCGTCCTGGCCCGCGACGAGCCGGAAGGACAGCTTGAGCCGCGCGGTGGACGGCACGATCGTCTTGCCGCCGGGGCCCTGATAGCCGCCGCCCATGCCGTTGACCTCGGCGGTGGGGCGGGCCCAGATCCGCTCCAGCGTGGTGTAGCCCTTCTCGCCGAGGGAGGCGTGGGAGTGCGCGATGCGCAGCCACTGCTTCTCGTCGAAGGGCAGCTCGGCGAAGAGCTCGCGCTCACGGTCGGTGAGCTCCACGATGCCGTCGTAGAAGCCGGGGATCGCGACCCTGCGGTCCTCGTCGTGCAGCGCGGCGGCGAGGCGTGCCGCCTCGGTGGCCGGGTTGGGCACGGCGCCGCCGAAGGAGCCGGAGTGGATGTCCTGCTCCGGCCCGTGGAGGTCGATCTGGCAGTCCGTGAGGCCGCGCATGCCCGTGCAGACGGTCGGGGTGTCCTCGGACCACATGCCGGTGTCGGAGACGATCACGGTGTCGCACGCGAGGCGGTCGGCGCGCTCGCGCACGAGGGCCGGGAAGTGCGGCGAGCCGGACTCCTCCTCGCCCTCGATCAGCAGCTTGAGGTTGACCGCAGGGGCGGTGCGGCCGGTCGCGGCGAGGTGCGCCCGCAGGCCGAGGGTGTGGAAGAAGACCTGGCCCTTGTCGTCCGCGGCACCGCGGGCGTGGAGCCGGCCGTCCTTGAAAACGGGCTCGAAGGGCTCGGTGTGCCAGCCGTCCTCGCGGGCGGCGGGCTGCACGTCGTGGTGGCCGTAGACCAGCACGGTCGGGGCGCCGGCGTCGCCCGAGGGCCACTCGGCGAACACGGCCGGGGCGCCGTCGGTCTCCCAGACCTCGACGGTCGGGAAGCCGGTCGCGGTGAGCTTCCCGGCCAGCCAGTCGGCGCTGCGGCGCACATCGGAGGCGCGGTCGGGATCCGCCGACACGGAGGGGATGCGGAGCCACTCGACGAGGTCGTCGAGAAAGGCATCGCGGTGCTCTTCGATATACGCGCGGACAGCGCTGTCCGGGGTGTCGCTCATGACATCGAGCCTATCCGGCCACGCGGCGTGACCATGACCGGGCTTGCTCACGGACCCTCCCCGAACAGCACCTCTTCGAGACCGGCGCGGTCCGGCAGGCCCTCGGGGCGGACGGTCTCGCCGTCGCGCACGTAGACGAAGGCGGCCGTGACGGCGGACAGCGGCAGGCCGTGCTGCTCCGCCCAGGCGACGCGGTAGATCGCGAGCTGGAGGGGGTCCGCGTCGTGCGCGCGGCTCGTCTTCCAGTCGACGATCTCGTACGTGTCGCCCTCGGGGCCGCGCTCGCGGTAGACGGCGTCAATGCGGCCGCGGATGACTCGGCCCGAGAGAGTGAGCTGGACCGGCGCCTCGACGCGGTAGGGAGTGCGGTGGGCGTAGGGGGTGCGCTCGAAGGCGTCCTTGAGGGCGGCGAGGTCGCGTTCGTCGGCGATCTCCGGGGCGTCGGCGCCGTCCTCCGTGCCGCCGGGCAGCTCGTCGGGCCCCAGCATGGGCAGGGGCAATGCCTCGAACCGGGACTCGATCCAGGCGTGGAAGCGGGTGCCCCGGCGGGCGGCGGGCTGCGGCGGACGCGGCATCGGCCGGGCCAGCTCGTGCGCGAATCCGTCCGGGTCGGCCGCGAGCCGCACCAGCTGCGAGGCGCTCAGGGCGCCGGGCAGGACCACCTCGCGCACGCTCGCGCGGGCCCGGCGCAGCTCTCCTGCCAGCGCGTCCAGGTCCCGGTCCCACGACGCGACGAGCCGGGCCTCCTCGGGCACGAGCGAGTGCCCTGCGGGCTGCTCGGCGAAGTGGTCCTCGGCTGCCGCGCGCTCGTGGGGCGCGGGGGCGTCGTCCGGGTGGGCCGGTTCATGATCCGGTTCCCCGTGGCCGGTGGCGTCGGCCCGCCGCGCGGGCCCGTCCTCCGTCCGCGCGCCCTCGTCACGGACGCGCGCGTGCTCCGTCGTCCCGCCCTCGTCCGGCGCGTGCCGGGGGGCGGGCAGGGCGGTCTCCGGGCGGGTGGTCGGCAGTGCGTCCCAGTCCGTGAGGTCCTCGTCGGAGGGCGGGCCCGGGTCCTCCTCGTAGGCGTCCTGCTCGTAGGGGTCCTCCGGCGGCGGCCAGTCCGGGTCGTGGGCCGGCTCGGGCCGCGGGTCGGGGGCGGGGTCGGCGGCCCGGGCCGCCATGCGGTCCAGGTGGGCCAGGACGGCGGCCGCCGCCGCGCGGCGGCGGGTCAGCGAGGCGGGGTCGAGGGGCAGGGGCCAGGAGTGGTCGGTCTCCGGCTCGGCGAGGGCGGGGTTCTCCGCGCCCTCCGCGGGCTCCTCCGCCCAGAACTCGATCTCGCCGTGGCCCGCCTCGCAGTGCTCGCGCAGGGCCTGGAGGAAGTCGGAGGGGCCGCGCGGCTGCTTCTGGCTGGGGCCCCACCAGTGACCGGAACCCAGCAGCAGGGACCGGGGGCGGGTGAACGTGACGTAGCCGAGGCGGAGTTCCTCGGTGCGCTGGTGCTCCTTCATGGCGGCCTTGAACGCGGCCAGCCCCTTGCTGTCCCACGCCCCGACGTCCGGCAGGGTGTCGGCGTCACCACGCAGGGCGTGCGGCAGGACCTTCGCCTGGGCGGTCCACGACTCGCGGGACTGCTCGCTGGGGAAGGTCTTGGTGACGAGACCGGGGACGGCGACCACATCCCACTCCAGGCCCTTGGACTTGTGCGCGGTGAGGACCTTGACGGTGTTCTCCCCGCCGGGCAGAGAGCTGTCGAGGCCCTTCTCGTACTGCGCGGCGGTGCGCAGGAAGCCGAGGAAGGCGAGCAGAGTGGCCTCGCCGTCGACGGACGCGAAGCCCGCGGCGATGTCCAGGAAGTGCGAGAGCGTCTCGCGCCTGCGGGCGGCCAGCGCGTGCGGGGACGCGGACAGCTCGACCTCCAGGCCGGTGGTGGCGAGCACCCGGTGCAGGACGTCCATGAGCGGGTCGGCCAGCGAGCGCCGCAGGTCGCGGAGTTCCGCGGCGAGGCGGGCGAAGCGGACGCGGGCCTCGGCCGAGAAGGGCAGGCCCGCGTCCTGGCCGGCCCCCGGCTCCGGCCGGGCGGGGCCACCGGCCGTCAGGAAGGAGTCGAGGGCGTCCGCGAGGGAGACGACCTCGGCCGGGTCGACGCCCTCGACGGCCTCGGCGAGCCTGCGCTCGGGGTCGGCCCCGGCGCCGCCGTAGGGCACGAGCGTCCGGGCGAGGCGGCCGAGCAGCGCCAGGTCGCGTGGGCCGATGCGCCAGCGCGGGCCGATCAGCAGGCGCACGAGCGAGGCGTTGGCGGTGGGGTCCTGGAGGACCTCGCAGACGGCGACGAGGTCGGCGATCTCGGGCAGGTGCAGCAGCCCGGACAGGCCGACGACCTCCACGGGGACGTCCCGCTCGACGAGCGCGCCCTGGATCTGCGCGAAGTCGGTGGCGGTGCGGCACAGGACGGCGATGTCACCGGGCCGGGTGCCCGTGCGCACCAGGTGGGCGAGGGAGTCCGCGAGCCACTCCAGCTCTTCCGCGTGGGTGGGCAGCAGGGCGCAGCGCACCACGCCGTCCCGCTCGGCGCCGGGGGCGGGCCGCAGGGCCTCCACGCCCGCGTGGCGCGCGCGCAGCGGGGCGGCCAGGCCGTTGGCGAGGTCGAGGAGGCGGCCGCCGCTGCGCCGGTTCTCGCTGAGCGCGAACCGGCGGGCGGGGCTGCCGTCGGCGTACGGGAAGTGGAGCGGGAAGTCGTCCAGGTTGGCCACGGAGGCGCCGCGCCAGCCGTAGATGGCCTGGCAGGGGTCGCCCACGGCGGTGACGGCGTGGCCGGTGCCGCCGCCGAAGAGGCCGGACAGCAGGAGGCGCTGGGCGACGGAGGTGTCCTGGTATTCGTCGAGGAGGACGACGGCGAACTGCTCGCGCATGATCTGCCCGACCTCCGGCCGGCTGCGGGCCAGCTCGGCGGAGAGGGCGATCTGGTCGCCGAAGTCGAGGAGGTCGCGCTTGCGCTTCTCCTCGCGGTACGCCTCGACGAGGTGGAGGAGCTCGAGCCGGGCGCGCGCGGTGTCGGGCACCCGCCGCAGGTCGGCGTTGGAGAGCTTGGCCCCTTCCAGGGTGCTCAGCAGCTCCGTGTCGTACGCCCGGAGCTCCGCCGCCCGCACGAGGTGCTCGGCGAGCTCGCCGTCGAGGGCCAGGAGGTCGGAGACGAGGTCTCCGAAGGAGCGGGTGAGGGCGGGATACGGGCCCGGGGAGGTGCGCAGGACGCGGGCGGCGAGCTGGAAGCGGGTGGCGTCGGCGAGCAGCCGCGCGCTGGGCTCCAGGCCGATGCGCAGGCCGTGCTCCTTCAGGAGGCGGCCCGCGAAGGCGTGGTACGTGGAGATCTGCGGCTCGCCCGGGGCCTGGTCGGGGTCGCCGGGCGCGGGGTCGGGATCGGTGACCCCGGCCTCGAGAAGGGCCTTGCGCACGCGCTCGGACAGCTCGCCCGCGGCCTTGTTGGTGAACGTGAGGCCGAGGACCTGCTCGGGGGCGACCTGCCCGGTGCCGACGAGCCAGACGACGCGGGCGGCCATGACCGTGGTCTTGCCGGACCCGGCACCGGCCACGATGACCTGCGGGGCGGGCGGCGCGGTGATGCAGGCCGTCTGCTCCGGGGTGAAGGGAATGCCGAGCAGCTCCTTGAGCTGCTCGGGGTCGGTCAGGCGCGGGGCCACTGACAATCCGGCACCGCCGCAGGTCAGCGCCGGTGGCCGCCGCTCGCTCACTCCACCACCTGCCGGCCCTCGGGCCGTGCCGTGCAGGACGCCCGGAACGAGCAGTGCGCGCAGTGCGCGCCCGGCCGGGGGGCGAAGCGCTCCTCCAGCACCCGGCCGGCCGCCTCGGCGAGCAGGTCGCCGATCCACGCGCCGTCGCCCAGCGGCTCCTGCGCCTGCACCTTGGGGAGGGCGTCGCCGCCGTTCTTCTTGGCCGCGCCCTGCCGCAGCTGTACGAGTTCGGCGCCGCCCGCGACGGGCCGCTCGCCGTCGAAGAGGCCGTCGACGGCGCCCTGTTCGACCGCGAGCTGGTAGACGGCGAGCTGCGGGTGGCGGGCGACGTCGGCGGCGGACACCGTGCCCTTGCCGGTCTTGAAGTCCACGACGTAGGCGCGGCCGTGCGCGTCGGCCTCCACGCGGTCCATGGAGCCGCGGACGCGCACCAGGTGATCGGCGGCCTTGAGGGTGACGTCGAAGGGGTGCTCCGTGGCGACCGGGCCGCGGCCACCGCGCTCCATCACGTGCCAGCGCAGGAAGCGCTCCAGGGCGGCGCGGGCGTTCTCCTTCTCCTGCACCGACTTCCAGGGCGCGTCGAAGGCCAGCGCGTCCCACACGGAGTCGAGGCGCTCCATGAGGACGGCGAGGTCGGCGGGGGTGCGCCCGGCGGCGACCTCGTCGGCGAGGACGTGCACGACGTTGCCGAAGCCCTGGGCGGCGGTGGCGGGGGCGTCCGCCTTGACCTCCCGGCCGAGGAACCACTGGAGCGAGCAGGTCCCCGCCGTACCCGCCAGCTGTCCGACGGCCGAGCCGGACAGCGCGACGGGCCGCGTGCGGTCGCGCAGCGGCACTTCACTGTGCGTCGGTTCGTGCAGGCCCCACCAGCGGTAGGGGTGGGCGGCGGGGACGAGCGGCTGGCCCTCGTCGTCGTGGAGGGCCGCGAGCCGGGCGAGGCGCTCGGCGGCGGCCGCCCGCAGCGCGTCCGACGCCCGCGGGTCGACCGTGGTGGCACGCAGCTCGGCGACCAGCGCGGCGACGGCCAGCGGGCGGCGCGGGCGCTGGCTGACGTCCACCGGCTCGGTGCCCAGCTCGGTCAGGAAGCGGGAGGGCTGGTCGCCGTCCTCGGCCGCCGCCTTGACGGCGGTGACGACCAGGCGCTCCCCCGCACGCGTGGCCGCCACGTAGAACAGGCGGCGCTCCTCCGCGAGCAGGGCGCCGGGGCTGAGCGGTTCGGCCAGCCCGTCGCGCCCGATGCGGTCGGCCTCCAGGAGCGAGCCGCGCCGCCGCAGGTCGGGCCAGAGGCCCTCCTGGACGCCCGCCACGACCACGAGCCGCCACTCCAGGCCCTTGGAGCGGTGCGCGGTCATCAGGCGTACGGCGTCGGGGCGCACGGCCTTGCGGGTGAGGGTGTCCGCGGCGATGTCCTGGGCCTCCAGCTCGTCCAGGAAGTTCAGGGCGCCACGCCCGCCGGTGCGTTCCTCGGCGCGCGCGGCGGTCTCGAAGAGCGCGCAGACGGCGTCCAGGTCGCGGTCGGCGTTCCGGCCGGCGGCGCCGCCGCGGCGGGCGGCGCGCTCCAGCCGCTGCGGCCAGGGGGTGCCGTTCCACAGCTCCCACAGGGCCTGTTCGGCGGTGCCGCCGGCCGCGAGGAGGTCGCGGGCAGTGCGCAGGAGCGCGCCCAGGCGCTGCGCGCCCCTGGCGTACGCCGTGTCGTGGGTGACGAGTCGCTCGGGCCGGTCGAGCGCCTCGGCGATCAGGTCGTCCGAGGGCCTGGGCACGGTGCGGCCGGCGGCCCGCTCCTCCTCCCTGAGGGCGCGGCCCAGCCGGCGCAGATCCGCGGCGTCCATGCCGCCGAGCGGGGACGTGAGGAGGGTGAGGGCGGTCTCGGCCTCGAGCCGGGGCCGTCCGTCGCCGCTCCCGTCCTCCGCCGCCGGTTCGGCGACCGCCCGCAGTGCCGTCAGCAGCGGGGCCACCGCCGGTTCGTGGCGCAGCGGGACGTCGTCGCCGTCGACCTCCACGGGGACGCCCGCCGAGCCGAGGGCGCGCCGCACGGCCGGTATGGACCGGGAGCCCGCGCGCACCAGGACGGCCATCTCACGCCAGGGGACGCCGTCCTCCAGGTGCGCGCGGCGCAGGATGTCGGCGATGTTGTCGGTCTCGGCGCCCGCGGTCGGGTAGGTGTACGCCTCCACCCGGCCGCCCTCGCGCACGGCGGCGAGCTCCCGGTGCGCGCGTACGGCCTGTGCGGGGAGGCGGGTCAGCGGCATGCGGCGGGTGAGCAGCCGGGTGGCCGCGAGGAGGTCCGCGCCGGAGCGGCGCGAGGTGGTGAGCACCTCGACGGGCGCCGGTGCGCCGTCCCGGCGGGGGAAGGCGTGCGGGAAGTCGAGGATGCCGTTGATGTCGGCGCCCCGGAAGGCGTAGATCGACTGGTCCGGGTCACCGAAGGCGACGAGCGTCCGGCCGTCGCCCGCGAGGGCGCGCAGCAGCCGTGTCTGGGCCACGTCGGTGTCCTGGTACTCGTCCACGAAGACGGCGTCGTAGCGCCGCGCGAGCTCCGCGCCGGTCCCGGGCCGCTCGGCGAGGAGCACGGCGCGGTGGACGAGTTCGGCGTAGTCGAGCACGCCCCGCATGTCGAGCAGGTCGAGGTATTCGGCGAGGAAGGAGGCGGCGGCGCTCCAGTCGGGGCGGCCGGTGCTCCTGGCGAAGGCGCCGAGCGCGTCCGGGCCGAGCCCGAGTTCGCGGCTGCGGGCGAGCACCGCGCGCACCTCGTCGGCGAAGCCGCGCGTGGTGAGGCAGGCGCGCAGGTCGTCGGGCCAGCGCACGGCGCCGCGCCCCTCGCGCTCCAGCTCGGCCTGTCCGGCGAGCAGCTCGCGCACGACGGCGTCCTGCTCGGGGCCGGAGAGCAGCCGCAGCGGATCGATGAACAGGCCGGCGTCCTGGTGGGCGCGGACCAGGGCGTAGCAGTACGAGTGGAAGGTCGTGGCCTGCGGTCCCCGGGCGGTGCCGCCGAGCCGGGCGGCCATCCGGTCGCGGAGCTCGACGGCCGCCTTGCGGCTGAACGTCAGGACGAGGACGCGCTCCGGATCGGTGCCCCGCAGCACCCGGTCCGCGACGGCCTCGACCAGGGTGGTCGTCTTCCCCGTGCCGGGCCCCGCGAGGACCAGCAGCGGCCCTTCCCGGTGGTCAACCACGGCGCGCTGGCGTGCGTCCAGCTCAGGAGGGGCCGTGGGGCCCGGCCGGGTCCGCACGAGGCGGTACGCGCCCGGGGCGGGCCGCTGTGCCGGCCGCGGGCGGACGGCGCCGGCCGTGCCTGGCGAGGAGGGGGAGGAGCTCACGTGGGTTGCCGGTCCTGGTGGGGGTGCGGGGTCGTGCGGCGGGGTGCGCCGGGCGGCCGGGAAGGGGGTCCTGGCGTGACGGCGGTTGTCGACGCTACGCCAGACGGCACGCGAGGCGCAGGGCGTACCGCGGGCCGGCGCGCGGCCGTACGGCTCCCACCCGTTCGGGTCAGCCCTTGGGCGCACTGGTCACGGCGTGGTCCGGAGGTGCCCGGACGACGGATGCCGTCAGGTGTGAGGAGTCACACCGGCCGGGCCGTCACTCTCGGGGGTGCCGTCCCAGCGCGCCCGCGCCATGGCGAGCCGGGGCAGGTGTCCCTGCGCGGAGCGGCCAGCCTCCCGCAGCGGTGTGCCCTCCTCGCGGTAGTGGGCGAGCGCGCGCAGCTCGTGGCCGGGCAACAGGGCGCCGTCCGAGCGGACCACCCGCCACCAGGGCACCGCGCCGCCGTAGAGCGCCATCACGCGCCCCACCTGGCGGGGTCCGCCCTCCCCCAGCCACTCGGCGACGTCGCCGTAGGTCATCACCCGGCCGGGCGGAATCCGCTCCGCGACGGCCAGCACCCGTTCCGCGTAGTCGGGAAGCTCGGCGGCCTCTCCCCGGCTCGTCCGTACGTCCTCGCTCACCCGGCCCATCCTGCCGCACCCCGCCGGTGGCCGGTCCGCCACCCGCCCTCTGGCAGCACCACCCGCGCGTACGGCAAGATCACCCAGAGTGCGTACCCGTACTACAGGGCGTACGATCCGGAGTCCGCGCCCCCGAAATACACCCTGATGCCCCCTCGCCCGGCGGGGCCATGCCACCATCTTCCGGGCGGTGACTGGTGATACGAGACCAAGACGAGAAGACGGAGCGACAGCAGGGCGCGGAGCCTCCAGGAGGCGACCGCGCCCCCGAAGCGCTGTCCGGCTCCGGTGAGCCCGCGGCCGAGGGCCCGGAACGGCCTCCCGTCGAGCGGGCGGCACCGGCGTGCCCCGAGGAGATGCGCGGCGGCTACTGCGAGGACGGTGAGGCGCACATCGACCAGGTGTCGGGCGACGAGCCGCTGCTGCCCGCCCGCGTCCACCGCCCGGCGGACCTGGTGCGGCTGTTCCTCGGCATCGTCGGCATCGCCCTCGTCCTCGCCCTCGCGGCCTTCGCCCACGGCACCACGCAGGGCCTGGAGAAGGACATCGGCGACAGCACCGGCCGGGCGCCACAGCTGCTCGCGAACTTCGCGGGGCTCGCCGCCAACATCGCCATCTTCATCGTCCCGGTGGCGTTCGCCATCGAGCGGCTCATCAAACGCGACGGGCTGCGCATCGCCGACGGCGTCCTCGCCGCCGTCCTCGCGCACGGCGTGTCCCTCGCCACCGACCTCTGGGTGGCCGACACGGCACCGGCGTCGATCCGTGACGCGCTGACCCAGCAGGCGCCCACCGGCGGCCTCACCGATCCGGTGCACGGCTATCTGGCCCCTGTGATCGCCTATATGACGGCCGTCGGAATGTCGCGACGGCCGCGCTGGCGGGTCGCGATGTGGGCCGTGCTGCTGCTCGACGCCTTCGCGGTGCTGGTGAACGGCTACACCACACCGTTCTCGATCGTCACCACCGTGCTGATCGGATGGACCGTCGCCTACGGCACGCTCTACGCCGTCGGCTCACCGAACGTCCGGCCCACCGGCCGCCACCTCCTCGCCGGACTGCGCCGTGTCGGCTTCAAGCCGGTCACCGCGCTGCGCGCCGAGGAGAGCGCCGACGCCGTCGGCACCGAGCACTCGCACCCGCACGACCGGGGGCGCCGCTACATCGTCACCCTGGAGGACGGCCCGCCGCTCGACGTCACGGTCGTCGACCGCGAACAGCAGGCGCAGGGCTTCTTCTACCGCCTCTGGCAGCGGCTGGCGCTGCGCGGCATCACCCAGCCGCGCAGCCTGCAGTCCCTCCGGCAGGCCCTCGAACAGGAGGCGCTGCTCGCCTACGCGGCCATCGCCGCGGGCGCCAACGCCCCCAAGCTGATCGCCACCTCGGAGCTCGGCCCGGACGCCGTGATGCTCATCTACGAGCACATCGGCGGCCGCACGCTCGGCGCGGTCCCCACCGAGGAGATCACCGACGAGCTGATGGCCGGTGCCTGGCGACAGGTGCACGCCCTCCAGTCGCGGCGGATCGCCCACCGCAGGCTCGACGGCGACGCCCTTCTGGTGGATCGTTCCGGCAACGTCGTCCTGACCGACCTGCGCGGCGGGGAGATCGCGGCGGGCGACCTGGTGCTGCGCATGGACGTCGCGCAGCTGCTGGTGACCCTCGGGCTGCGGGTCGGCGCCGAGCGCGCCGTGGCCACCGGCGTGGACGTGCTCGGCCCGGACGCCATCGCCGACAGCCTGCCGCTGCTCCAGCCGCTGGCGCTCACCCGCATCAGCCGCGCGACCCTGCGCCAGCTCGCCCGGGAACGCGCGCAGCGGGAGCGTGACACCGTCCTGGAGGCCGCGCGCGCCGCCAAGGAGGCCAAGGAGGCGCGGACCGCCGAACAGGGCTCGCAGGAGCTGCCCGCGGAGGACCGCAAGGCGCTCAAGGCCGAGCGGCAGGCCGAGAAGAAGGCCGTGGAGGAGGCCCTGGAGGAGGCGCGCGAGGAGGACCTGCTCGCGCAGATCCGCCGCCAGGTGCTGCTGATCCGGCCGCAGGCCCCGATAGAGCCGGTGCGCCTGGAGCGCATCAAGCTGCGCACGCTGCTCAGCTTCGTGGCCGGTGCCTTCGCCGCGTACTTCCTGCTGTCGCAGTTCACCCACGTCCAGTTCGGCGATCTCGTCGACCGGGCGAACTGGGCCTGGGTCGCGGTGGCCGTGGCCTTCCAGGTGCTGACGTACGTCGCCGCCACGATGAGCCTGCTGGGCTTCGTGCCGGAGAAGGTCGCGTTCGGGCGCGCCGTCCTCGCGCAGGTCGCGGGCTCCTTCGTGAAGGTCGTCGCCCCGGCGGCGGTCGGCGGCGTGGCGCTGAACACGCGCTTCCTCCAGCGCGCGGGCATCCGGCCCGGCCTGGCCGTGGCGAGCGTGGGCGCGTCCCAGCTCTTCGGCCTGGCCTGTCACATCCTGCTGCTGCTGTCCTTCGGCTATGTGACCGGTACGGAGCGCAGCTCGTCGCTCGGCCCCTCGCGGACGATCATCGGCGGGCTGCTGACGGCGGCCGTGCTCGTGCTCGTCGTGGCGGCCGTGCCGGTGCTGCGGAAGTTCGTCTCCACGCGCGTGCGGTCGCTCTTCGCAGGCGTCATCCCGCGCATGCTGGACGTGCTCCAGCGGCCGCAGAAGCTCTTCGCGGGCATCGGCGGCATGCTGCTGCTGACGGCGGCGAACGTGATGTGCCTCGACGCCTCGATCCGCGCGTTCGGCGGGGACCTGAGCTACGCCAGCATCGCGGTGGTCTTCCTGACGGCCAACGCGCTGGGTTCGGCCGCGCCGACGCCCGGCGGTGTGGGCGCCGTCGAGATCGCGCTGACCGGTGTGCTGACGATCGCCGGACTGCCGGCGGAGCAGGCCACCCCGGCGGTGATCCTCTTCCGCCTGATGACGCTGTGGCTGCCGGTGCTGCCGGGGTGGGTCTCGTTCAGCTATCTGACCCGCAAGGGAGCGATCTAGCCGACCGGGCGGGGTGCCCGCCGCTTCCGGGGCTCCCCCTGCCTCTGACGCACACCCTGTCGCATCTGCCAGGCGATTCCGCTCATCGACCTTGCACATGCGACCCACCGCGCCATAGCGTGCGCCCATGCAGACCTACACCATCGGCCGGGCCGCCAGGCTCCTCGGCGTCAGTCCCGACACCGTGCGGCGGTGGGCCGATGCGGGGCGGGTGCCCACCTCGCGGGACGAGGCCGGCAAGCGGCACATCCGCGGGTCCGACCTCGCGGCCTTCTCGGTGACGCTCGCGGCGGAGGCCGGCGAGAGCGAGGAAGCGGCGTACACCACCGCCCGTAACGCCTTCCCGGGCATCATCACCGCCGTCAAGCTCGGCGACGTCGCCGCCCAGGTCGAGATCCAGGCCGGCCCGCACCGCCTCGTCTCGCTGCTGACCCGGGAGGCCGTCGAGGAGCTGGGCCTGGCCGTCGGGATGGAGGCCGTGGCCCGGGTGAAGGCCACCAACGTGCACATCGACCGCGCTTGACCCGGCACCTGGAGAACCCGATGCACCGCACGCCCGTACGCGCCGCCCTGGCCGCCGCGCTCCTCCTCCCGCTCGTGGCCGCCTGCGGCGGCGGGGACAAGAACGACGCCAAGTCCTCCACGACGCTCACCGTGCTCACCGCGGCGTCCCTGACGGACGTCTTCAAGCAGGCCGGGACGGCGTACGAGAAGGACCACCCGGGCACCAAGGTGAACTTCTCCTTCGCCGGCTCGCAGGAGCTCGCCTCGCAGGTGCGCCAGGGCGTGCCCGCCGACGCGCTGGTCACCGCCGACACCACGACCATGGACGGCCTCAAGTCCGACACGGACAAGCCGGTGGTCATCGCGAAGAACCGGCTCACCATCGTGACCGCCCAGGGCGACCCGAAGGGGGTCAAGGGGCTGGCCGACCTCTCCAGGAGCGACCTCAAGGTCGTGCTGGCCGCGCCCCAGGTGCCGGTCGGCCGCTACAGCCAGAAGGTGCTCGACCAGCAGCACGTCAAGGTCAGGCCGGTGTCCCAGGAGGCGAACGTCCGGGCCGTCCTCAGCAAGGTCTCGCTCGGTGAGGCCGACGCGGGGATCGTCTATCTCACGGACGCGGCGGCGGCCAAGGGGAAGGTCTCCACGGTCACCGTGCCGGACGCGCAGAACGCCGTCGCCTCCTACCCGGCCGCGGCCCTCAAGGGCTCGAAGCACCCCGAGGAGGCCGCCGACTTCGTGAAGTGGCTCGGCTCCGGCGAGGCGCAGAAGCTGCTGCGCGCGGCGGGCTTCCAGCAGCCGTGACCGGCGGGACACGCCGGGGGCGCACGCCCTGGGCCCTCGGCCTGCCCGCCGCGCTCGCGGTGGCCTTCCTGCTCCTGCCGCTGGCGGGGATCCTGGTCCGCACGCCCTGGACCACCCTTCCCTCGCGCCTCGGCTCGCACGAGGTCACCGAGGCCCTGGGGCTGTCCCTCCTGGTCTCCGGCTGGGCCCTGCTGCTGTCCCTGCTGCTCGGCGTCCCGCTGGCGTGGCTGCTCGCCCGCGTGGAGTTCCCCGGCAAGGCGCTGGCGCGCTGCCTGGTGATGCTGCCGATGGTGCTGCCCCCGACGGTCGCGGGGGTGGCCCTGCTCCAGGGCTACGGCCGCAGGGGCGTGCTGGGCCCCTGGCTGGAGTCCTGGTTCGGTGTCACGCTGCCGTTCTCGACGGCGGGCGCGGTGCTGGCCTCCGCCTTCGTGGCGATGCCGTTCCTGGTGATCAGCCTGGAGGGCGCGCTGGCGGGCCTGCACCCCCGCTACGAGGAGACCGCGACGTCCCTGGGGGCGACCCCGCTGCGGGTCTTCCGCACCGTCACCCTCCCCATGGTGATGCCGGGCCTGGTCGCGGGCGCGGCGCTGAGCTGGGCGCGGGCGCTGGGCGAGTTCGGCGCGACGATCACCTTCGCCGGCAATCTGCCGGGCACCACCCAGACCCTTCCCCTCCAGGTCTATCTGCTGCTCCAGGACGACCCGGAGAGCGCCACGGCGGTGTCCCTCCTGCTGCTGGTCATCGCGACTGCGGTGCTGCTCTCCCTGCGCGGGCGCTGGCTGACGGCCAGGAAGCAGTCCGCCCCGCGGCCGACGGCGGACGTGCCGCAGCCTTCCGAGCGCCCGGTACGCGCGACCGCAGCCGTACGTCCGAAGGGCCCGGACCGCACCCCGCACCCGCTGCGCGCCAAGGTGACCGGCGCGACGACGGCGGAGCTCAGCGCGGAGCCCGGCACCACCATCGCTCTCGTCGGCCCGAACGGCGCCGGCAAGACCACCCTCCTGCGTGCCCTCCTGGGACTCACGGACAGAGCCGAAGCCGAGCCTGTGACCATTGGCGGCACGGACGTCTCCAACCTCCCGCCGCACAAACGGCGCATCGCCTGGGTCCCCCAGGACAACGCCCTCTTTCCCCACCTCACCGCTCTCGCCAACACCGCGTACGGCCTGCGCGCCCAGGGCGTCCCGAAGGCGGAGGCGCACGACGCGGCCCGGCACTGGCTGGACCGCCTCGGCGTGGGCAGTCTGACCCACCGCAGGCCCGGTGAACTCAGCGGCGGCCAGGCCCAGCGCGTGGCGCTGGCCAGGGCGCTGGCCGCCCGCCCCCGCCTCCTGCTGCTGGACGAGCCGCTGGCCGCGCTCGACCAGGCCACACGCGCCCAGGTCCGCCACACCCTGCGCACCCACCTGGCGGACTTCCCGGGCGTCTGCCTGATCGTCACCCACGACCCCGTGGAGGCCGTGTCGCTGGCCGACCGGATCCTCGTCCTGGAGGGCGGCCGTACGGTGCAGTACGCGTCACCGGTGGAGCTGACCCGGCACCCGCGTTCGTCCTGGGTCGCGCGGATGCTGGGGCGCAACGCCTGGCAGGGCACGGCCACGGCGGAACGCACGCTGCTGCTCGACGGCGGCGCGAGCCTCGTCGCGGCGGACCCGCTGCCGGGGCGGGCCACGAGCGGGCTCGCCGTCGTGGGCCCGGAGGCGGTGTCCCTGCACGTCGAGCGGCCGGGCAGCAGCCCCCGGAACGTCTGGCAGGGCACGGTGCGCGAGATCACGGCACAGGGCGGGCGGCTGCGCGTCCTGGTGACGGGCGAACCGGACGTGGTCGCGGAGATCACGCCGTCCGCGGCGGCGGAGCTCGCGCTGAAGGAGGGCCTTCCGGTGTGGGTCAGCATCAAGGCCACGGAGGTCACGTTCGTCGCCCTGTGAGCCTTGCGCGAACAGGCGGGACGGCCGCCCCGCGAGCCGCACGGCGCACCACGCAGGCCGGCCGGTGAGCCGACCGCACCGGGCCGGACAGCCGCCCGTCGCCCTGTGAGCCTTGCGCGCACCCCGTGGGACAGCCGCCCCGGCGGTCCACTACTAACCCGTACGCCCGCACCGCGCGCGCCCCTCACCGGCCGCCCGGACGATGGCAGTCCCACACCTGCCGCCGACCCCCGGGAGTGCCGCTGTGTCCAGTTCCGTCAGGGCCGGGGGGCTGCTCACCACCGTGTTGCTGACCATGGCGGCGGTCACCACGGCCGCCGGGTGCGGCGGGAGCGAC
Organism: Streptomyces sp. NPDC020379; assembly: GCF_044387105.1. Taxonomy (NCBI): domain Bacteria; kingdom Bacillati; phylum Actinomycetota; class Actinomycetes; order Kitasatosporales; family Streptomycetaceae; genus Streptomyces; species Streptomyces sp. NPDC020379. The sequence continues at coordinate 71,990 of NZ_JBIRVR010000012.1, read as the reverse complement.
GACAAACCGGTGGCGAACGTCCAGGAGGGCCAGAAGCTGGCGTGGAAAGCGTGCCCGGCGCCGAGCAGCAGCCAGGGCGGCGCACCGGACAAGGCGCCCGGCCGCGAGTGGGAGTGCGCGACCCTGAAGGCGCCGCTCGACTACACGGCCCCCAAGGGCGAGACGATCGACATCGCGATGATCCGCGCGAAGGCCACGGACCCGGCGCACCGGATCGGCTCGCTGGTCTTCAACTTCGGCGGTCCGGGCGGCTCCGGGCTGACCACGCTCCCGGCGTTCGCCGACGACTACAAGAAGCTGCGCACACGCTACGACCTGGTGAGCTTCGACCCGCGCGGGGTGGGCCGCAGCAGCGGGGTCACCTGTCTGAACGACAAGGAGCTCGACGCCTACTACGCGGCCGACGTCACCCCGGACACCAAGCAGAAGGAGAAGGCCCTCGTGGACCGGGTGGCGGGCTACGCCGCCGCGTGCGCGAAGCACTCCGGGAAGGTCCTGCCCCACGTGGGGACGACGAACGCCGCCCGCGACATGGACCTGATGCGCCAGGCGCTGGGCGAGGAGAAGCTGCACTACTTCGGGGTGTCGTACGGCACCGAACTCGGCGGCGTCTACGCGCACTTGTTCCCCGGCCGGGTGGGCCGCGCCCTCTTCGACGGCGTCGTGGACCCGACGAGCGACCCCGTGCAGGGCGCCCTCGGCCAGGCGAAGGGCTTCCAGCTCGCACTGGGCAACTACATGGAGGCGTGTGTGAAGACCTCCGACAACTGCCCCACCGAGCAGCAGATCGGCGACCTGCTGCGGCAGCTGGACAGGAAGCCGATCCCCGGCGCGGGCGGCCGCGTGCTGACGCGGTCCCTGGCCACCGGCGGGATCGCCCAGTCGCTCTACTCCAAGGACTTCTGGGACTACCTCACCGAGGGGCTCGAGGACGCCGGCAACGGCGACGGACGGCTGCTGCTCTCGCTGTCCGACTCCATGAACGGGCGCGGCCAGGACGGGCGTTACAGCTCCCTCCAGTCCTCCCTCAACGCCATCACGTGCGCCGACTCCGCCCAGCGCTACACCGCGGCCGAGATCGAGGGGAAGGTGCCGGAGTTCCGCAAGGCGTCGTCCGTCTTCGGCGACTTCATGGCCTGGAGCCTCACGCAGTGCACCGGCTGGCCCGTCAAGGGCGAGTGGCAGACGCCCGACGTGAGCGCGCCGGGCGCGGCACCCATCCTCGTCGTCGGCAACACCGGTGACCCCGCGACCCCTTACGAGGGAGCGCACCGGATGGCGCAGCAGCTCGGGAAGGGCGTCGGCGTGGAGCTGACCTTCCGCGGCCAGGGGCACGGCGCGTACGACAGCGGCAACGCGTGCGTCAAGGGGGCTGTGGACGCCTACCTGTTGGAAGGCACGGCCCCTCAAGCCGGTAAGATCTGCTCATAGCACACATAGCACTATCACCGGTGGCCCGAACGGCATGGATCGAATGTCAGTGGCCCGCACTACGATCGCCCGCACAGCAGTTCCGTGACGGACGGTCGGGGGACAAGGTGTCGTACAGCACGCTTCGCGACCGCGGCCGCAGCGGCCGCAAGGGCCGGGTCCTGACCGGCCTCCTGGCCATCGCCGCGCTGGTGGCCGCCCTCGTGGCGCTCTGGCAGACCCAGTCCACCCCGCTCGCCCGGCGCTCCTACTGCTGGGGCGCCTGGGCCGAGGACGGCGGCCTCTTCCACCGCGGCGACCACGACCGCGTCGCCGAGGAGAGCGCGCCCGCGCCCGGCCGCCCCACCGGTCTGTGCACGCTCCGCTGGCGTGGCGGCCAGGGCTCCGGGGCGTACGAGCAGCGGGTCGAGCTCCGGCTGGGCACGGGGCCCCACGAGGCGGCGGCGCGCCGCGCGTGGCTCGACGGCCTCTTCGAGGGGGGCGACACCGCGCTCCCGGGCCGGCTGCCCGGCTTCACGGCCGCCGGTTCCGGCGCGCTGGTGCTGCCCGCGAGCTGTGACGTGGGCGGCAGACCGTCCGTCGTGACGTTCACCAGTTCCTACACGAGCACGGCCGGGCGCGCCGCCCGGCCCGGGTTCCCCGTCGGCGCGTCCCCGGCGAACACGGGGGCGTTATTGGTGAGCGCCGCCAACCGGGCCGCCAAGGCGACGGGGTGTTCGTCGGCGCCACCCATGCGGCTGCACGCGCGGGCGAGGACGACGAGGCCCGTACGGGTGAACCCGGGCGCGTCGCCGGGGCGTTGCGCCATCCCCGGACTGGGGGACGCGAGCGCGCCGGACGACCGGCTGACCGACACCGTGGGCAGCGTCCACGACGACTTCCAGACCTGCGGGGTCTCCGGCGACGGCCAGTGGGCCGCGCGCTTCACCATGGTCGGCAGGCCCAGGATCGTCGCCCTCTTCGACGGACTCACCGGCGACAGCCCACCCGGCCCCGGCTGGCGGGCGCACGGCCGGATCGACGCGACCGGCGCGCTGATACGTGCCGACTGCGACGGCCGCGCCACGGTCTTCACCATGCGCACCGGCCCCGGCCGCACCCACACCGGCCTGGACGACCCGCGCCGGTCCTTCCCGGCCTTCGTCGACGCGGTGGGCGAGCGCATAGGGTGCGCGCGCCTGCGCGCCCGCTGAGCGCTCCCCCCGCCACGAGGACGGCGGGGCCGTCGCCTCGTAGAGTCGGTGGAATGACTCCCTCGCGGCCACGGGCCGGCGCCCTCCTCCCCACCGCGCTCGCGGTCGTCCTCGCCACCGCCGGGTGCGGTGGCGGCGGTGGCGGCGGTGGCGGCGGTTCGAGCACCACGGATGCCAAGGGCGCCGACGCGTCCGCCAGCGCCCAGGCGCCCCCGCGCTGGTCGGCGTGCGCCGCGCCCACCGACGCCCAGGGCGGCGACGGCAAGGCGCCCGGCAAGGAGTGGGAGTGCGCCAAGCTCGCCGTCCCGCTGGACTACGCCAAGCCCGGCGGCAAGAAGATCGACCTCGCGCTCATCCGGGTGAAGGCGCGCGATCAGAATCACCGGATCGGCTCCCTGGTGTTCAACTTCGGCGGCCCCGGCGGCTCCGGGGTGACGACGCTGCCGGGCCTCGCCGCCAGCTACGAGAAGCTGCGGGAGCGCTACGACCTCGTGAGCTTCGACCCGCGCGGCGTGGGCGCGAGCGCGGGCGTCAAGTGCCAGAGCGACCAGGAGCTGGACGCCGCCGCCCAGATCGACGCCACCCCGGACGACGACGCGGAGCTCCGCACGACCCTGGCGGCCAACAAGGCGTACGTGGACGCGTGCGCGAAGAACTCCGCCGAGCTGCTCCCCCACGTCGGCACCGTGAACGCCGCCCGTGACATGGACCGGCTGCGCGCCGCCCTGGGTGACGACAAGCTGCACTACTTCGGCATCTCCTACGGCACCGAACTGGGCGGCGTCTACGCCCACTTGTTCCCCAAGAACGTCGGACGCGCGGTCCTCGACGCCGTCGTCGACCCGACGCAGGACCCCCTGCAGGGCAGTCTCGGGCAGACCAAGGGCTTCCAGCTCGCCCTCGACGACTACCTCAAGGACTGCGCCGCCCGCACCCCGCAGGCCGGCTGCGTCTCGCAGGACCGCATCACCACCCTGCTGAAGGACCTCGACGCGAACCCGCTGCCCACCTCGCAGCAGGGCCGCAAGCTCACACAGGACGAGGCCGTCAACGGCATCGCGTCCGCGCTCTACTCCAAGGAGACCTGGCGCTATCTGACCTCGGGTCTCCGCGAGGCCACCACCAAGGGCACCGGCAACACCCTGCTGGTCCTCTTCGACGCCCTCAACGGCCGCAACCCGGACGGCCATTACAGCAATCTCCAGGCGGCCAACCGGGCCATCTCCTGCGTCGACGCCGAGCAGCGCTACACGGTGGACGACGTGAAGAAGTACCTCCCGCGGTTCCGGTCGGCCTCACCGGTCTTCGGGGAGGGCGCCGCCTGGTCGCTCCTCGGCTGCACCGGCTGGCCGGTCAAGGGCGGCTGGAAGACGCCGGACGTGAGCGCCCACGGCTCGGCGCCGATCGTCGTCGTCGGCAACACCGGTGACCCCGCGACGCCTTACGCCGGTGCGCAGCAGATGGCCCGGCAGCTCGGCAAAGGCGTGGGCGTCGAGGTGACGTACAAGGGCGAGGGGCACGGGGCGTACAACAGCGGCAACCCGTGCATGGTCGACGCGGTCAACGGCTATCTGCTGGAGGGCAAGGTCCCGTCCGAGGGGACGACGTGTTCGTGACGGAGAAACGCCCAACGCCGGACGGGCGGCCATCAGGCCCGTCCGGCGTTCGAGGGCTCCGCGGCGAAGCGGTGGCGCGGAAACAGCGGCCCGCGGAGGGCTGCCCGCGCCGGCCGAAGACCCCGCCTAATACACCGGCTTCTCGGGCTCGATCTGGTTCACCCAGCCGATGACGCCGCCGCCCACGTGCACCGCGTCCGCGAAGCCCGCGGACTTCAGGACGGCCAGGACCTCCGCGGAGCGGACGCCCGTCTTGCAATGCAGGACGATCTTCTTGTCCTGCGGCAGGTCCTGGAGGGCGTTGCCCATCAGGAACTCGTTCTTCGGGATCAGCCGGGCGCCCGGGATGGAGACGATCTCGTACTCATTGGGCTCACGGACGTCGATGATGTCGATGGTCTCGCCGCTGTCGATCCACTCCTTGAGCTGCTTGGGAGTGATCGTCGAGCCCATGGCCGCTTCCTGGGCCTCCTCGGAGACGACGCCGCAGAACGCCTCGTAGTCGATGAGCTCGGTGACCGTGGGGTTCTCCCCGCAGACCGCGCAGCCGGGGTCCTTGCGGACCTTGACCTGGCGGTAGGTCATCTCCAGGGCGTCGTAGATCATCAGCCGGCCCACCAGCGGCTCGCCTATGCCGGCCAGCAGCTTGATCGCCTCGTTGACCTGGATCGAGCCGATGGAGGCGCACAGCACGCCCAGCACGCCGCCCTCGGCGCAGGAGGGCACCATGCCCGGCGGCGGGGGCTCGGGGTAGAGGCAGCGGTAGCAGGGGCCGTGCTCGGACCAGAAGACCGACGCCTGGCCGTCGAAGCGGTAGATCGAGCCCCAGACATACGGCTTGTTGAGCAGGACGCAGGCGTCGTTGACCAGATAGCGGGTGGCGAAGTTGTCGGTGCCGTCCACGATCAGGTCGTACTGGGAGAAGATCTCCTTGACGTTCTCCGCCTCCAGGCGCTCCTGGTGGAGGACGACGTTCACATAGGGGTTGATCCCCTTCACCGAGTCCCGTGCGGACTCCGCCTTGGAGCGCCCGATGTCGGCCTGGCTGTGGATGATCTGCCGCTGGAGGTTGGACTCGTCGACCTCGTCGAACTCCACGATGCCAAGCGTGCCCACGCCCGCCGCCGCCAGATACATCAGCGCCGGCGACCCCAGACCGCCCGCACCCACACAGAGCACCTTGGCGTTCTTCAGCCGCTTCTGCCCGTCCATCCCCACGTCCGGGATGATCAGGTGGCGGGAGTACCTGCGAACCTCGTCAACGGTGAGCTCGGCAGCCGGTTCGACTAGGGGTGGCAGCGACACGGGGTCTCCGTAGGTCGGACGGAAGGGTCGTCCCCGCAGGTGCGGGGTGCTCTTCGGCGTAACACTGCCACGCCCCGCCTCATTCCGAGACACCAGGTCCGATGCGCGAGACGAGTTCGTCCCAGTAGCCGGGCATCACCTCCCAGGGGTTCCGATTCGTCCTGGTCCGAGCGGTCGGTGAGATAGACCGTGCCCGCGCCCTGCCGCCGGGCGGTGCCCAGCGCCTCGGCCAGCTGCTGCCGGGGCACGCCGTGCACGAGGTGGCAGAAGCGCTCGGGCGGGTGAGCGGCCGTCCAGTCGGGCGCCTGCGAGCGGCGGTACGCGGACCACGGCCCCCGGAAGGTCACCAACTGGTCGGCCAGGCCCGCGTAGGCGGGGCAGGGGTGGGTGCCGTGCTGGAGCACCACATAGGCCCGCTCCAGCAGCGTGCGCAGGCCCGCGACGGTGCGCCGGGTGCCGGGCAGCGCGGCCGGGTCCGTGGGGGCGGCGTCCACCGAGAAGCCGTCCACCTTGTACCAGTTGAGGTAGCGCTGCGCCTCCGACAGCAGCTCCGCGAAGGGCCGCGCCCCGAACGCCGCGTCCAGGTGTCCGAGGACGCGGACGCCCGCCTCGCGCAGCCGGCCGGCGGCGGCCAGGCAGTGCGGGTCCGGGCGGGTGCCGGGGCCGCCCGACGCCTTGCCGCACTCCCCCAGCGCCCCGGCCCCGAACACCACCCAGTCCACGGGCACATCGGGCCGCACGAGCTCGCCCCACTCCGCCGGCGCGAGCAGCGGGTGCGCGAAGCCGGGGACCCCGAAGCGCAGCGGCCGCGCGGCGGCGCGCGCGGCGCGCCGGTGGCCCGAGGGGCTCAGATGCGACACGCGGCCTCCATCCAGATGTCGGCCAGTGACTCCTCCAGCCCGATTCTGGGGCGCCAGCCGAGCCGGTCGCGGGCGGTGCGGACGTCGGCCTGCTGCCAGCTGCCGCAGCCGTCGGGGTAGGGGTACGCGGGCGGGGAGCCCAGGTGCGGGTCGTCCAGCTCGTGCAGGGCGCCGCCGAAGCCCGCGACCCTGGCCAGCAGGGACGCCGCGTCCCGCAGGCGCACCGCGCGGCCGGTGCCGATGTTGACGGCGCCCTGGGCGGCGGACAGGGAGGCGGCGTGGACGGCGCGGGCGACGTCCCGCACGTCGACGAAGTCCCGCTGCACGCCGAGGCCGCTGAGCTTCAGCTCGCTGTCGCCGCTCTGCATGGCGCGCCGCATGGCGTCGGCGAGCCGGCCGAGCGGTGACCCGGCGGGCGTGCCGGGTCCGACGGGCGAGAAGACCCGCAGCACGATGGCGTCCAGGCCGGAGCCCAGCACGAGTTCGGTGGCGGCGAGCTTGCTGACGCCGTACGGACCGCCGGGGCGCGGCACGGCGTCCTCCGCGGTGGAGGAACCCGGCTGCGAGGGCCCGTACTCGGAGGAGCAGCCCACCTGGACCAGGCGGGCGCCGCAGCCGCTGCGGCGCAGCGACTCGCAGACGGTGGCGACCGCGACGGTGTTGTGCCGGGTGAGGTCGCGGGCGCCACCCCGGGTGGCGCCCGCGCAGTTGATCACGACCCCGGGGTGCACCGCGTTGAGGAACCGGGTGAGCGCTCCGGGGCTGCCGCTGGCGAGGTCGAAGCGGACGTCCGCGTCGTCGCCGCGGCCGAGGGCGGTGAGCTGGACGGCGGGGTCGGCGAGCAGCCGGTCGGCCACGTAGCGCCCGAGGTAGCCGTTGGCGCCGAGCAACAGGACCCTCATCGGTCGCGCCCTCGCTCTCGCCCGGCGGTGCGGGTGGGGTGAACGGTCATCTTCCTTGCTCCTCTGACGGGGTGTGCGGCTCGGGGTGCGGTGGCCGGGCCGGGGTCCCCGGTGCCTGCGGCAGGGGGGAGGTGTCCGGGTCGGCGGGGTCGGTGATCGCGGGCGCGCCGCACCGGTGGGCGGAGGCCCGGGACAGCGCGGGGAGGGCGCGGCCCAGCAGGACGAGCGCGGGGACGGCGCAGGCCACGAGGGGTACGACGGCGGGGCCGTGGGTGGCGGCGGCCCTGGCGAGCACGCCCGCGGGCCCGCCGCCGCCCGGCAGCCAGGCCCCGAGCAGGGGCACGGCTTCGGCCGCGCAGGCGGTGAGGACGGCGAGGGCGGCCGCTCTGGCGCAGCCGCGCACGGCCGTCAGCCGGGCGAGGAAGAGCAGCCCGCCGAGTGCCGTGGCAGCGGCGAGCGGGGCCGCGGGGTACGGGAGGGCCTGCCGGTCGAGTGCCGCGTGCAGGGCCCACAGGAGCGCGAGCAGTGCGCCGAGGAACAGCCCGGTCGCGGTCATGAGGACGGGCCAGGCGCGCGTACGGAACGCGCCCAGGGTCCGGCTGACCGCCAGCGCGTGGCGCACGCGCAGGGCGTACCAGCGCGCGCACCAGGCGGCCAGGGCGACGGCACAGGCCAGGGCGACGGCGGTGGGAGCGGCGGCCGACAGGGCGCGGGGCAGGTCGAGTCGACCGGCCGGGCCGCCGTCGAGCAGCACGGTGAGCAGCGGGTCGCCGAGGAGCGCGTAGGCCGCCAGCCAGAGGGCCGCGCACCGCCCGGCGGTCCACCAGCCGTCCGGGCCCGGAGGGGGCGCGGGTGCCGCTCGCCCGGGCGCCGCGTGTGCGCCGGAGCCCCACGCGGCCGGTGCCGGGTCGCGGCGCACGCGCGCGTAGAGCTCCTCGGCGAGGGAGAAGACGTCGCGGTGCCGGCATTCGGCGGCCACGCGTTCGGCGATGCCCCGGGCCTCCAGGACCGCCGCGATCTCCAGTGGGTCGACCGCCCGGACGCACAGTTCGCGGTGGCGGTGCAGGAGCGCCTTGACCGGGTCGGCGGGTGCCGCGGCGCTGGTGCCGGCGGAGGGTATGCCGGCGGCTGTCGCGGCGCCGCTGTCGCGCAGGGGTGTGCTCATCGGCGGCCCGCCCAGGTGGGTGCCTGGCGTGCGGACCAGGAGAGCGGGGGGTGTGCTCCGGCGGCGTGGGCGAAGGGGACCGACGGGTCGGCGGGGGCGTCCTGCCGCACCGGTGCGTGGGAGATGAGTTCGAGATAGATGCCGCCGAAGGCCGTCACATGCCGTTCCACGGTGAAGAGTTCGAGGGCCCGGGCGCGCGCGGCCGCGCCGAGGCGGGCGCGTCGCTCGGGGTCGCGCAGGAGCGCGAGGCAGGCGTCGGCGAGCTCGCGGGGGGCGCGCGGCGGGACGACCAGGCCGGTGCCGCCGATGACCTCCCGGACGGTGCCCGCGTCCGGTGAGACGGTGGCGCGGCCGCAGAACATCGCCTCCACCAGCGGCAGCGGGAAGCCGTCCGCGGCCCCGGCGAGGACGACGCTGCCCGCCGCGTACGTCTCCGGGCTCGCGGACTCCTCGAAGCGGACGCCGTCGGGCGGCTGGTTGCCGGGCAGCGGGGTGCCGACGACCCGCAGCCGGACACCGGGCTCGGCCGCGCGCACCATGTCGAGGGCCTCCCACAGATACGGCTCGGTGCGCCCGCCCGCCCACACGAGCGTGCGCCCGTCGTCGACGACCGTGCCCTCGGCGCCCTCCCCGACGTCCTCGTAGGGCCGCTCGTCGACTCCGGGGGGCACCGTGCGCAGCCGCTCGCGGTCGGCTCCGCAGCGCTCCTGCCAGCGCCGCACCTGCGCGTCGCCGGGGGTGATGAGGTCGGCCCGGCGGTAGACCTCGGCGGTCAGCAGCCGGTGGAAGGCGGCGAGCAGGGTCCGTACGGGCAGGGACAGGCCGGCGGCGCTGGCGGCGCTGTTGAGGTAGTAGGCCCGGAGCCGGACCTCGTACTCGGTGACGAGGAGCGGGGTACCGAAGAAGCGCTTGGCCAGCAGGCCCGGGAGGGCGGCGGGCCCGGCGGAGGTGGCGTGGCAGAGGTCGACCGCGGCGAGTCCCCGGTCGCCGTCGGTCGCGCCGTACCAGTCGAGGGACAGCGGCCGCAGGGCGCGCTCCAGCAGCGCGGAGGCGGCGAGCAGGTCGGCGACGCGGGTGCCGTAGACCGCGGGGTGTGCGCCGGGCGCGCGGCAGGCCGCCTCCAGGGCGCGCAGGGCCGGCTCCGAGCGGAGGGCGGGGCCGAGTCCTCCGGCGTCGTGCGCGAGGTCGGCGAGGCCGTGGAGAGCGTCGGCGAAACGGTACGCCTGATCACTGGAGCAGCCGGTGGGGCCCAAGTCTTCGGCCGGGCCGGAGGGGGGCGCACCGACCGAGCAGACGGCCGCCGCGAACTCCGCGAAGTGCTCGCCGAACCGCCGCCGTTCGCGCTTGCCGTACGCCCCGCCCGGCGCTCCCTCCAGGACCTCCGGCGGGTCGCCCCACAGGGGGGCCGTGCGCACCCGCCGGACCTGCTCGGGCAGGCCGTACCACCCGCAGCGCTCCTGGCGGGCGCCCCGGCTCAGCGCATAGATCTCGAACTCGTGCCCGGCCAGCCCGCGCACCAGTTGGTCGCACCACTGACCGCCCTCGCCCGCGGCATACGGATACCCACCCTCCGTGAGGAGTCCCACGCGCACGCACGCACCCCCGTCTGTCCACTGTGGCCACGCCGACCGCCGCCGAACGGCAGCGGGAGCACGCTATGCGCGCCGCCACGGGGCGCGACGGACGGTTGTCCGTCGCGCCACCGGAAGGGGTGAACAGAGGTGACTTTCCCGGAGATGGGACGTTGCTTCGCGCTATGCGGCGGCTTCCTCCTGTTCGAGCCGCGGCACGGCCGCCAGCAGGCCCCGCGTATAGGGGTGCCGAGGGTTCTCGTAGACGGCGTCCGCCGGGCCCTCCTCCACGATCCGCCCGCCGCGCATCACGACCAGCCGGTCGCTGACCTGGCGCACCACGGCGAGGTCGTGCGCGATGAAGACGAGCGCGAGCCCCAGATCGCGCTGGAGCTCCCCGAGCAGCTTCACGACCTGCGCCTGGGTGGTGACGTCGAGGGCGGACACGGGCTCGTCGCAGACGATCAGCTTCGGCTCGGGCGCGAGCGCCCGCGCGATACCGACGCGCTGCCGCTGGCCGCCGCTGAACTCGTGCGGATAGCGGTCGTAGGAGCCGGGGTCGAGCCCGACCCGCTCCAGCAGTTCGCGTACCCGGGCGACGATCTGGGCGTCCGTGAGCTTCCCCGCCACGCGCAGCGGGTCGGCGATGGACTCGCCGACGCTGCGGCGCGGGTTGAGCGAGGAAACCGGATCCTGGAAGACCATCTGGAGCTCGGAGCGGAAGGGCCGCAGCTCGCCCGCCGTGAGCCCGCCGATGTCCCGTCCCTGGTAGCGCAGTTCGCCGCCGGAGGGCTCCAGCAGCCGTACGAGCATCCGGCCCAGCGTCGTCTTGCCGCTGCCGGACTCCCCCACGACGCCGACGGTCTCGCCGGCGCGTACGGTCAGCGAGACCTGGTCGACGGCGGTGACGGCCCGCTTGCCGCGCCCGAACTCCCGCATCAGGCCGGTGGCTTCGAGCAGGGCCCCGTCTTCAGGGCCTTCGGGCCGCGCGGGGCGTACACCCGGACGGCGGACGTTTATCCGCGGCACGGCCGCCAACAGGTCACGCGTGTAGTCCTCGCCGGGCGCGTCGAGGATCTCGCGGACCGGGCCGCGCTCGACGGCGCGGCCGTCCTTCATCACCAGCAGCTCCTCGACGCTGTCGGCGGCCACCCCCAGGTCGTGGGTGACGAGGATCAGGCCCATGCCGCTCTCGGCGCGTAGTTCGCGCAGCAGGCCGAGGATCTGCGCCTGCACGGTGACGTCGAGCGCGGTGGTGGGTTCGTCGGCGACCAGGAGCCGGGGCTCGCAGGCGAGCGCCATCGCGATGAGGGCGCGCTGGCGCATGCCGCCGCTGAACTCGTGCGGGCGGGAGCGCGCGCGCCGGTGCGCCTCCGGGATGCCCACCCGGTCGAGCACCTCGACGGCGCGGGCGCGGGCCGCGCGCCGGCTCGTGCCGCGCCGGTGGACGCGGTGGACCTCGGCGATCTGGTCGCCGATGGCCTGATAGGGGTCGAGCGAGGAGAGCGGGTCCTGGAAGACCATGGCCGCCACCCCGCCGCGCACCTGCCGCAGTTCGGCCTCGCCGGCGGTGAGCACGTCGTGGCCCGCCACCCGTACGTCACCGGTGACGCGGGCGCCGGTGGAGCGGTGCAGCCCGAGCAGGCCGTACGCCACCGTGCTCTTGCCCGAGCCGGACTCGCCGACCAGGGCGAGCGCCCCGCCGTGGGCGAGCTCGAAGGAGAGCCCGTCCACGGCGCGCACGAAGCCGTCGCCTGCCGGGAAGGAGACGGCGAGGTCGGTGACCTGCACCAGGGGTTCGGTCATCGCAGGGCCACCCTTCGGTCGGCGACGGCGTAGAGCAGGTCGCCGACGATGTTGGCGATCACCACGGCGGCGCCGATGATCATGACGACGGCGACGACGACCGGCAGGTCGACGGTCTGCACGGAGCGCACCAGCAGCTGTCCGATCCCGGGCAGGCCGAACATGGTCTCGGTGAGCATCGTGCCGCCCAGCATCGATCCGAAGTCGACGGCCGCCATCGCGATGACCGGCGCGACCGCGCCGCGCAGCGCGTGCTTGCCGACGATCGCGCGTTCGGAGACACCGTAGGCGCGGAAGGTGCGGACGTGGTCCTCGGCGAGGGTCTCCAGCATGGAACTTCGCGTCATCCTGGCGTACTTGGAGGATTCGAGCAGAGCGAGCGCGACCCAGGGCAGCAGCATGTTCCAGGCCCACTGCTCCGGGTCGTCGGTCAGCGCCACGTAGGACGGGAAGGGCAGCCACTCCAGATACGCGCAGAAGACCATCAGCAGCGCGAGCCCGCTGATGAAGACCGGGGTCGCGATGCCGGCGAGGGTGAGCCAGGTGAGCGCGCGCTCGATCACGCCGCCGCGCCGGACGACGGACAGCAGGCCGGTGCCGATGCCCAGCAGCAGCGTCAGGACCATCGCGCCGGCCGCGAGGGAGACGGTGGCGGGCAGCCTCTGCGCGATCAGCTCGGTGACCTGCTGGTCGTTCTGGTACGACAGGCCGAAGCAGGGCGCGTCGCAGTGCATCACGCCGGTGCCGGTGGAGTAGTCGTGCCCGACGAAGATGCTCTGCAGGAAGTGCCAGTACTGCGTGTACACCGGGTCGTCGAGGCTGAGCTGTTCCCTTACCTGCCGCAGCTGTTCGGGGCTGCAGCGCGGTCCGCACGCGAGCTTCGCGGGGTCGCCGGGGGCGACGTAGAAGGTCGCGTAGATGACCACGGAGATCACCAGGAGCACGAGGACGGCGCCGAGCGCGCGGCGCAGGAAGTAGAGCGTCATGCCGTCTCTCCCCCCGCGGGCCCGGTGGCCTTGCTCTTCCGGGCGCGGCCGACCCGCAGCCGGGACGCCTCGCGCGGGTCGAGCGCGACGCGCACGGCGTCACCGAGGACGGTGAAGGCGAGCGTGGTGACGAACAGCAGCAGCGCCGGGAGCACCACGTACATGGGGTCCGCGCGGAACCACGTCGTGGCCGACGAGAGCATCTGTCCCCAGGAGGGGGTCGGAGGCTTGACGCCGACGCCGAGGAACGACATGGACGCCTCCAGGACGATGTTGGACGGCAGCAGGTAGACCGCGTAGGTGATCACGGGCGCGGCGAGTCCGGGCAGCAGTTCACGCCGGGCGATGCGCCAGGTCGAGCCGCCGGCGAGCCACGCGGCCGAGACGTAGTCGAGCTTCTTCAGGCTCAGCGCCTGGGCGCGGACGACCCGCGCCAGGCCGCCCCAGGCGATCAGGCCGATCACAAGGATGAGCAGGACGGGCCGGGGGAAGTCGGTGGGGACGACGGCCGTCAGCGCGATCGCGAAGACCAGCAGCGGCAGCGCGATCATCACCTCGGTGATCCGGCTGAGCAGGCTGTCCACGAAGCGGTTGCCGAGCGCGGCGGCGATGCCCACGGTGACGGCGACGAGCACCTGCACCAGCGTCGCCCCGACGGCGACCATGAGCGAGACCCGCGCGCCGTACAGGAGACGGACGAACAGGTCGCGTCCGGTGCCCGGTTCGACGCCGAGCCAGTGGTCGGCGCTCACGCCGCCGAAGGAGCCGAGCGGCACTCCGCCGCGCGCGGAGTCCACGAGCGTGTCGTGGTAGGCGTTGACATCCTGCCCCTCCAGCGCGGCCAGCAGGGGCGCGCCGAGGGCGAGAAGGACGAGCAGACCCAGCACGGCGGCGGCGACCAGCGCGGACTTGCGCGCGCGCAGTCGCCGCCACACCTGCCGGGCGCCGGAGGCGGCGGCCCCGGCGGGGGTCACCGCCTCCGGCTCCGTGGTACCGGCGATGTCCGTCACTTGACCGCGACCTGCGAGATGTCGAGGACGCCGGTCCAGTCGCTGATGACGACGTTCTTGACGTCCTTGCCGAAGAGGCGCTTGTAGACGGGGTGGAAGAGCGGCACGGTCAGGGCCTGCTCACCGATCGACTTGTCGAGGGCGCCCCAGCGCTTCGCGGCCTCGCCGAGATCGGTGATCTTGTTGATGCTGTCGATCTCGTCGTTGACCTTGGGGTCGTCGAGCTGGGCCGAGTTGTAGTTCGAGCCGTCCTTGACGATCTGCCGGCCGTCGAAGACGGGGGCGAGGAAGGGCCCGCCGGAGGGCCAGTCGGCACCCCAGTGGCCGAGGAAGAGGTCCGGCTGCGTCTTGACCTGGTGGACCTTCTCGTCGTAGTCGTTGAACTCCAGGCCCTGGAGCTTGACCGTGATGCCGGCCTCCTTGAGCGCCGCCTGGATCGCGGTCGCGATCTCGGGGCTGGTCTCGAAGTCCTGCGCGGTGGAGTGCGTGAGCGTGATCTCCAGGCCGTTGTCGTAACCGGCCTCCTTCAGCAGCTCCTTGGCCTTCTCCGGGTTGCCGGTGGCACCCGCCGGGAAGGGGTCGTAGGGGGTGTAGCCGAAGGACTTCTGGTTGGGCAGGAAGGTCGTCGCCGGCTCGGCGAGCGAGGAGCCGCCCGCCGCGTTCACCACGCTGGTGCGGTTAACGGCGTACGCGATGGCCTCGCGCACCTTGGGGTTGTCGAACGGCTTCGCCTTGGGGTTGAAGGCGAGGTAGTTGGTGTAGCCGAAGTGGCCGGTGCCGACCCGGTCGGCGAGCTTCTTGTCGCCGGTGACCTGCGCGAGTTCGGCCGGGCCGAGGTTGTTGTCGGTGGTGATGGCGGCGGCGTCCGCGCCCTGGCCGCTGGAGAGCCGCTGGTTGATCACCGCGGAGTTCAGGCCCGCCTGCACGTCGATGGTGTCGGGATAGGCGTGGCGCTCCTTGTCGGTGTCCTCCGACCAGTTGGTGTTGCGCTCCAGCACCAGGTGCTCGCCGTCACCCGTGTTCTTGACGACCTTGTACGGGCCGGAGGAGACCGGGTGTTCGGCGTACTTCGCGCCGGTGTCCTTGGCCTTGGGCACCGGGGCGAACTGGGTCTGGGTGGCGACGAAGGGGAAGTCGCCCTCGGACTTGCGCAGGTGGAAGACGATCGTCCGGGCGTCCGGGGTCTCGATGGAGTCGAGCCCCTTGCCGTCCTTGTAGACGCCCTGGTAGTTCTCGCCGCCGGCCAGCCAGTCGCGCAGATAGGGGGCGCCGCCGGAGAGTTCGGGGGCGAAGGAGCGCTCGATGCCGTACTTGATGTCGGCGGTGGTGATGGGCGAGCCGTCCTCGTACTTCAGCCCGTCCTTGAGCCGATACGTCCAGACCTTGGCGTCGTCGCTCGGCGTGCCGGTGTCGGTGGCGAGGTCGGGGACGACCTTGGTGCCCTCGGCGCCGTTCGCGCGGTGGCGGGTGGTGAGGGTGCGGAAGACGAGCGAGGGGACGTTGCCGCCGCCGGAGGTGTAGAGCCGGGCGGGGTCGAACTGCTTCTGCGGCTGTCTGTTGAGGACGGTCAGGGTGCCGCCCTTCTGCGGCGTGCCACCGGCGCCGCCCTTGGCGTCGCCGCTCTTCTCCGGACCGCACGCCGCCGCGCCTCCGAGCAGGGCCACACTGACGGCTGCCGCGGCGACACGGCGGGATATGGCGGGAAGTTGACGCATGACGAAAGAGCCTTTCGCGGGACACGACGGGATGAAGGCGAGCGGAATGCACCCACGGAAGGCGGTTGAGGAGCGCGCGGACGAACGCGGGACCGCCCCCGGCGGACGCGACGCTGACGCGCGGAGGCGCGACGCGGAAGTACGCGGGGGAAAGAGCGGTCTCAGCGACAGAGAATGTCGGCGACTGCGTGCGCGGCCACGCCGATCAGCGCCAGCTCGAAGCCGGCGTTCTCGGAGGCGTGGTGGTGCGACATGCGTAGAAGATTGAACGAATTTTCGTCCAGCGGCAAAGGTGTCTCACAAAAAGAGACGGGGCGTCCCGCGGAGCGGGATATTGGATCACGGCAGGCCGCACCTGGCGGGAGCCGGGACGGACGGGCCGGTTCCTGGAAGCGGCCCGTCCGCTCACGCCCCGGGGAAGGGCCAGGGGTTCGGCCGACAGGTCAGCCCGCTCTCCGACTTCAGGAACTTCGTCTGCTGCATCATCACCGGCGCCAGGGCACCTTCCTTGGAGCAGCTCTCGTGGTCGTGCCCGAGCCGGTGGCCGACCTCGTGATTGATCAGCATCTGCCGGTACATGAGCATCTTGTCGCCGTACGTCTGGGCGCCCTGCGCCCACCGATAGGCGTTGATCATGACCCGGTCGGTGGCGGCGGAGTCGCAGGAGACGTTGTCCTCGGTGGTGTCCAGGCCCGACTTGGCGCACCAGGCCGCCGTCGTGCCGGGGCTGGCGAGGGTGATGACGAAGTCGGCGTGGCCGGAGGAGACGCGTTCGAAGGTACGGGTGCCGCCGTGGCCCCAGCTGCGGTCGTCGTTGAGCGTCCGCTGGACGGCCGTCGCGAAGAGCGCCCCGTCGAGCGGAAGGCCCTTTTCCACGTCAACGCGATACCGCAGCACTTCACCCTTACCGGGGGCCTGGTCATGACCGCCCACGGTCTCGAAATCACCCGATCCGTGGGCCTTCTCGTCGAGCGGGTACTTCAGGGCCATCTTCTCGTCGTAGCCGGCCTGGGCCACCGCGCCGCCGTTGGGCGTCGGCCTGCTGTCGGAGCGGGAGGCGGCGTCCGGGCTGCTCCGCTCCATGTCCGCGGACCGGGCCTGCGCCTTGCTGTCCGTGCTGTCGTCCACCTGCCCCGCGACGATCACCGCGAGCACGGCCGTCACCAGGGCGGCCGCGACGCCTGTGGCGGTGCGGGCCACACCCTGGCCCGACTTCGCGGGCGCCGTCCGGCGCCGCGGGACCGCGGCGGCTGCCTCGGGCCGCGGCACGGGCACGCGCGCGGGGGCGACGGGAGCGGCCGGGGCCGCGGCGGCGGGCGCGGCGGGCGCGCCACCGCCCTGCCAGTAGGCCGCGGAGGCATACCCCGAGGACCGCTGGGCAGACTCTGTCAGGGGCTCGTACTCAGTGGTGTATCCCGGGCTCCAGGACGCCCCGTAGCCGGCCGGCTGACCCGTGCCCTGGCCGCGCTGCACACCGATGATTCCCCAGCCGACACCCTGCGCCCGCGTCTCGGGATGACTCCCGGCCGCGGACGGCTCCCCGGACGGGGTGTGCGCCCCGTCCGTACTGACGCCCTCCGGGGAAGGCTCCTCGGCGGCCTCGGACCCCTCGGCAGGCGGGGCCGGTCGGCGTCCCGTGCCCCCCTCGGCCCCGGCGGCCGGGGGCCGGCGAGTGGCATGGGGGGCGCGTGCGCTGTGCTTACCCACGAGGCGTAGCGCTCCGTTCAGCAGTGGCGGCGGTGTCCGTGAGGAGGTCGCGGAAGGCACGAGCCACCGCGTCCGGGTCCTCCATCATGGCGACATGTCCTGATTCCAGGAGCGTCAGCAACCGCGAGTCGCGGAAAGTCTTGCTCGCGCGGTGTGCCATGCGGAAGGAGACGAGCTGGTCGCGCTTTCCGTAGACGAGCAGCGTAGGGGCAAGCACCCGCTCCGCCTGACGCCACAACGAATGCTGGCCACCGAGTGTGTACGAGTCGACTATGCCGCGCGCGGCCCGCGCCATGACGTCCCAGAAGTAGGGCAGCTCCAGGCGCCGCTCGAATTCCGCGACGGCGCGTTCGAACTCCTCCGGTGTCACCCGTCCGGGGTCCCCGTAACAGAGCGCGAGCACCTCGCGGGTACGCCTCTCGGGTGTCCACTCCTTGGTCGCGCGGGCGAAGAGGGAGACGATCCCCGGCACGGCGAGCAGCCCGGTGGGCACCGCCGTGCGCTGGAGGCGCAGCTCGGGAAGCGCGGGCGAGATCAGGGTGAGCGTGCGGACCAGGTCCGGGCGTACGGCGGCGACGCGCGTGGCCACCGCGCCGCCCATCGAATTGCCCAGGAGGTGCACGGGGCCGCGCCCGGCGGCGTCCAGATACCGGATGACCACGCGGGCGCAGCCGGTGATGGACAGGTCCCGGTCGTCCGGTGGCGGTGAGTCACCGAAGCCCGGCAGGTCGAGGGCCTCGCCGTCGACGTGCCCGGCGAGCCGGTCCAGGAGCCCGGACCAGTTCTGCGAGGACCCGCCGAGGCCGTGCACGCAGAGCGCGGGCGGCAGCCCCTCCTGCGCGGGCTCCCGGGAGCGCACCGCCAGGGTGACGCCCGGCAGCGTCACCGTGCGGACCGCCTCGCCCCGGCTGACCCACGAGGGCCGCCCGGGCGGCACCACGGGAAGGGCGCGGGCATCAGGCGACTCGGTCGAAGACATGCGGCAATGTTACGAGACGATCACGCCGGGACTCCTGTGGCGGGGGTCACAGATCACCTGGCGTCGCGGGGCCGCCTCTCCTAGGCTCGTACCACGGAGTAAGAGGGCTTCCTCCTTGAGAATGAGGTAACCGCATGACCGTTGATCCGTCCGATCCGGATACGTTCGAGGAAGCGACCGAGGCCCCGGAGGTCGATGTCGAGGCCCCGGAGGCGGACACCGCCGAGCAGCACGCCGACATCACCCCGCGCCGGGACGACCTGATGCGCCACATCCACCCGGACAGCGCCGACGAGGCCGACCTCGCCGAACAGGCCCGGGTGGTGGAGCTGGACGAGGACGACTACCGCTGAAGACACCGCCCGGAGCGGTCCCTTCCGGGCGACATCGCGGGAGCCGGGAGTGACGTGCGCGTCAATTGTCGGGATTTTGTTGACTTCCCACAGCGTCCGGTAGATGAAATTCTCCGCTCCGACCACGCACGGCCCGGTTACCCAAAAGTACGATGGCGGGCGCGGTGCACACCGTGCAGGGAACGATCATGGGAGGCGGCGTGACAGCCATCGAGCAGACCGAGGCGCGGCCGCGTGGCACGCGTCTGCCGCGCCGAGCCCGACGCAATCAGCTGCTGGGCGCGGCCCAGGAAGTCTTTGTCGCACAGGGTTACCACGCCGCGGCGATGGACGACATCGCCGAGCGCGCCGGCGTCAGCAAGCCGGTCCTCTACCAGCACTTCCCCGGCAAGCTCGACCTCTATCTGGCCCTGCTGGACCAGCACTGCGAGGCCCTGCTGACCGCGGTCCGCACCGCGCTCGCCTCGACCACCGACAACAAGCTGCGCGTGGCGGCCACCATGGACGCCTATTTCGCGTACGTGGAGGACGAGGGCGGCGCCTTCCGGCTGGTCTTCGAGTCGGACCTCACCAACGAGCCGGCCGTGCGCGAGCGCGTCGACAAGGTGTCGCTGGAGTGCGCGCAGGAGATCAGCGACGTCATCGCCGAGGACACCGGCCTGTCGAAGGACGAGGCGATGCTGCTGGCCGTCGGCCTCGGCGGCGTCTCGCAGGTCGTGGCCCGCTACTGGCTCTCCAGCGAGAGCGGCGTCCCGCGCGACACCGCGGTGTCGCTGCTGACGTCGCTGGCCTGGCGCGGCATCGCGGGCTTCCCGAAGAACCCGGCCGACCACTAGCCAGCCTGCCCGGGGCCCCCGGGCAGGCGGTGTTCGCTGCCAGCGTGGACGCACCCGCTCGGCTCGCGCCCGTACCGGGCTAGTGTGTGGACCGTACGGGACCCCAAACCTTCGGAGGGACATAAGCCGTGGAGGTCAAGATCGGCGTGCAGCACGCGCCCCGCGAGATCGTTCTCGAGAGCGGGCAGTCTGCCGAAGAGGTCGAGCGCGCGGTTGCCGACGCGCTCGGCGGCAAGGCGCAGCTGCTGAGCCTGGTGGACGACCACGGCCGCAAGGTCCTGGTTCCGGCCGACCGCCTGGCCTATGTGGAGATCGGCGAGCCGACCGCCCGTAAGGTCGGTTTCAGCGCGCTCTGAGCGAGCGCGGACGCGCGTGACAACGGCGGGGCCCCGGTGCGGAATTCACCGGGGCCCCGCCGTTGTCATAGCTGACAGGAGCGGCCCCGCGGAGGGTTGCCGGGCCTTCCCGAGGGGTAGTACGGCTTCGACCGATTTGCACCTGCTCCTCGATCTCGCACGATCTCGGCACGGGAGGAAGTGACCATGATCCTCTGGGAAGCGCTCGGCTCGGTCCTCATCGGCCTCGCCGTCTCGTACGGCGCCCTGCGCTGGCTGCCCGCGCGGTACGGGCAGTTCCGCCCCCGGAGCCTGGCGCTGGCCACGGGTCCGGCCGCGGCGCTCTTCGGCGCCCTGATCGGCCACTCCGTGCTGGGCCCCGGGCACACCCCGGCCGTCCTCGCCGTCTCGCTCGGCGTGTCCGTCGCGCTGCTGTCCCTGCTGGTGCGGCAGGGCGATCAGCCCCGCCGCTCAGCCACCGCCTGACCCGGGCCCGCCCGGCCCCGGGGGCGCGTCGTGCGCCGCACGCAGCCGGACGGGCGGGGCGCCTCAGGCCGCCAGGCCCAGCGCGGCCATCCGCTTGGTGTGCGCCTCGGTGATCCGGGAGAACATCTTGCCGACCTCCGCGAGGTCGAAGCCGTCGGCCACGCCGCCCACCAGCATCGTCGACAGCGCGTCACGGTCGGCCACCACGCGCTGCGCCTGCGAGAGCGCCTCGCCCATCAGCCGCCGCGCCCACAGCGCGAGCCTGCCGCCCACGCGGGGCTCCGCCTCGATCGCGGCGCGGACCTTCTCGACCGCGAAGCTCGCGTGGCCGGTGTCGTCCAGGACGGTCAGCACCAGGGCGCGGGTGTCGGAGTCCAGGCGGGCGGCGACCTCGCGGTAGAAGTCACTGGCGATCGAGTCGCCGACGTACGCCTTGACCAGGCCCTCCAGCCAGTCCGAGGGCGCCGTCTGGCGGTGGAACTCGTCCAGCGCCGCCGCGAAGGGCTGCATCGCGCCGGTCGGGTTCACGTCGATGGCCGTCAGGCGGTCGCGCAGCCGCTGGAAGTGCTGGAACTCCGCCGCGGCCATCTTCGCCAGCTCGGCCTTGTCGTCCAGCGTCGGCGCCAGCTTGGCGTCCTCGGCGAGCCGCTCGAAGGCGGCCAGCTCGCCGTAGGCGAGGGCACCCAGCAGATCCACCACCGCTGCCCGGTACTGCGGGTCGGCGGCGGCCCGGGACCAGTCCTGGGCGGCGATTCCGGTGTGTGCGGCGGTGGTCTCGGCGGCGTTCTCAGCGTTGTCGGGCGTCTCCATGGAGCGCACAATAGCCCGCCCGACAGCAGGGGGAAGGCCCTGGTCAGCCAGTTCCTCCTCATCTGTCCGAAGGATTGTCCGGACACACATGCGTGTTTCCGGGGTACAGTGGTAATGCGCCTGCCGAGTATTCGGCGGGCTGTCCCATGCTGTGTCTTCCGGTGGCGTCACTCGCCCGGCCCCCGGATCCCCAGCGGATGCCCGGTCGGTGGCCCGATCGGCTTCCAAAACCGACCGCCCTCCGTGCGGCACATGCGAGACGTATGCGCCTGGAGGGATCCGCTCGCGGCACGTGTGCAAGAGCGAAGGCAGTGGTCCCGCGCGTCACCCGGCTTCCCCAGGCCGGACAGTAACCCGGCGCGGTACGTACGACCCCCTTCGCCGCCTCGCGCCGCGTCTCACAGAAGAGGCAAGATCCTGTCTACTCTCTCCACCTTCCGAGAAATCGGGATTCTTCCCGAGACCGCCGAAGCCCTTGAGGCCGTCGGCATCATCCACCCCTTCCCCATCCAGGAGATGACGCTCCCCGTGGCCCTGTCGGGCTCGGACGTCATCGGCCAGGCCAAGACCGGCACCGGAAAGACGCTGGGCTTCGGCCTCCCCCTGCTGGAGCGCGTCGTCGTCCCCGCGGACGTCGAGGCCGGCCGGGCGAAGCCCGAGCAGCTCACCGACGCCCCGCAGGCGCTCGTGGTCGTCCCCACCCGCGAGCTGTGCCAGCAGGTCACCAACGACCTCCTCACCGCCGGCAAGGTGCGCAACGTCCGCGTGCTGGCCATCTACGGCGGCCGTGCCTACGAGCCGCAGGTCGAGGCGCTCAAGAAGGGCGTCGACGTCATCGTCGGCACCCCCGGCCGCCTGCTCGACCTGGCCGGCCAGAAGAAGCTGGACCTCTCGCACGTCAAGGCGCTCGTCCTGGACGAGGCCGACGAGATGCTCGACCTGGGCTTCCTGCCCGACGTCGAGCGGATCATGATGATGCTGCCGGCCAAGCGCCAGACGATGCTGTTCTCGGCCACCATGCCGGGCGCCGTCATCAGCCTCGCGCGGCGGTACATGTCGCAGCCCACGCACATCCGCGCCACCGCGCCGGACGACGAGGGCCAGACCGTCGCCAACATCACGCAGCACGTCTTCCGCGCGCACAACATGGACAAGCCGGAGATGGTCGCCCGCATCCTCCAGGCCGAGGAGCGCGCCCTCGCGATGGTCTTCTGCCGTACGAAGCGCACGGCCGCCGACATCGCCGACCAGCTGGCCCGCCGCGGCTTCGCCTCCGGCGCGGTCCACGGCGACCTCGGCCAGGGCGCCCGTGAGCAGGCGCTGCGCGCCTTCCGCAACGGCAAGGTCGACGTGCTGGTCTGCACCGACGTCGCCGCCCGCGGCATCGACGTCGACAACGTCACGCACGTCATCAACTACCAGTCCCCCGAGGACGAGAAGACCTACCTGCACCGCATCGGCCGTACGGGCCGCGCGGGCAAGTCGGGTACGGCCGTCACCCTCGTCGACTGGGACGACATCCCGCGCTGGAAGCTGATCAACAAGGCGCTGGACCTGCCGTTCGACGAGCCGGAGGAGACGTACTCCACCTCCCCGCACCTCTATGAACTGCTGAACATCCCCGCGGGCACCAAGGGCATACTGCCGCGCTCCGAGCGGACCCGTGCCGGGCTCGCGGCGGAGGAGATCGAGGACCTCGGCGAGACGGGCGGCCGCGGCCCCCGTGGCCGCGGCCCGAAGCAGGCCCCCGCCGCCGCGGAGGAGCGCCCCGCGCGCACCCGCACCCCGCGTCAGCGCCGCCGCACGCGTGGCGGCACGACGGCGGGCGCCGAGGCTCCGGCCGCCGCCGTCGCGACGCCCGTGGCCGAGGCCGTGACGCCTCCCGCCGCACAGCCGGTGGCCGAGGGCGCTCCCGAGACGCCCTCGAAGCCGCGTCGCCGTCGCCGTACGCGCCACAGCGCGTCGTCGGCCGCCGCACCGGTGGCCCCCGCCGCCACGACGACCGAGGCCGCTCCGGCGGCTCCGGCTCCCATCGCCGCCGCCGAGCCCCAGCAGCCGCGCCGCCGTCGTCCGCGCGTGGTGAAGCCGCTGGCCTCGGACGCGTCCGAGCCCGGTTTCCAGACCGTCGAGACGGCGGCCCGGGCGCTGGCCGCGGCCTCGTCCACCGCCACGATCCCGTCCCAGGCCACGGAGTCGGCTCCGGCCGCGCCGAAGCGCGTCCGCAAGACGGCTGCGCCGAAGGTCGAGGCCGCCGAGGTCACCGAGGTCACCGAAGCTGTCGAGGCCGTCGGGGCCGAGGAGAAGCCGAAGCGGACCCGCAGGGCCGCCGCCCCCAAGGCCGACGCCGTCGAGACCGAGGAAAAGCCCAAGCGCACGCGCAAGGCGGCCGCCCCCAAGGCCGAGGCCGTCGAGACCGAGGCTGAGGCCAAGCCGAAGCGTGTCCGTAAGGCCGCTGCCCCGAAGGCCGAGGCCGACGAGACGGTCGAGGCCAAGCCGAAGCGCGTCCGCAAGACGGCTGCGCCGAAGGCCGAGGCCGCCGAGGGCGAGGAGAAGCCGAAGCGCACGCGCAAGGCCGCCGCGCCCAAGGCCGACGCCGCGGAGGGCGAGGAGAAGCCGAAGCGCACGCGCAAGGCCGCCGCGCCCAAGGCCGACGCCGCCGAAGGCGAGGAAAAGCCCAAGCGCGTCCGCAAGACGGCTGCGCCGAAGGCCGACGCCGCCGAAGGCGAAGAGAAGCCCAAGCGCACCCGCAAGGCCGCCGCGCCCAAGGCCGACGGTGTGGAGGCTCCTGTGAAGCGGACGCGTAAGGCGGCGGCGCCGAAGGTTGCCGCGGGCTGACGCTTTCTGCCTACGCCGACGGCCGGTCCCCTCCGCGGGGGCCGGCCGTCGCGTTTTCCCAGGGGTGGTCACCGACGCCTGCGGCGGGCTCTTTCCCCAGCCACGCCCCTCCCCGAACTGGGGCTCGTGCCCCAGGCCCCCCAGCTGTCCCGCCGTTGCCGCCTGCGGCGGGGGCGCCCTTCGGGCGCGTCCTCAAACGCCGGACAGGCTGGTTCTGGCTGATGCGGGTGCGCAATTCCAGCCCGTCCGGCGTTTGAGGACAACGCGCGAAGCGTGTTGCGGGGTCTGGGGCGGAGCCTCAGCCTCGGGGAGGGCCGTGGCTGGGAAAAAATCCCGCCGCAGGCGCGAGTCGGCCCGCTCCCCGGCAACCCCCAAGCCCCCCGCCCCAACCCCACCGCTAGCCTCACCCCATGAGCCGCCCACCCTTCCTCGCCCTCCCCCCGCACGCGGAAGCGCACCGCCTCCCCACCCCCCGCGGCGAGTTCGCCACGCACGACGCCACCCCCACAACGGCCACACGCCGCGGCACCGTCCTGCTCGTGCCCGGGTTCACCGGGAGCAAGGAGGACTTCATCGCGCTGCTGGAGCCGATCGCGGCGGCCGGTTACCGTGCCGTGGCCGTGGACGGGCGGGGGCAGCACGAGAGCGCGGGGCCGCGCGACACGGCGGCGTACGCGCAGGAAGAGCTGGCCAAGGACGTGCTCGCCCAGGCGGAGGCCCTCGGTGGTGGGGTGCACCTGCTGGGGCACTCGTTCGGCGGCCTGGTCTCGCGCGCGGCGGTGCTGCTGGACGCCTCCCCCTTCCGCTCGCTCACGATCATGAGCTGCGGCCCGGGGGCGATCGCGCCGGAACAGCGGGCACGCACCCGGCTGCTGATCGACGCCCTGGGGCAGCTGGACAAGGAAGCGGTCTGGCAGGAGATGCGGAAGCAGGATCCCCAGGAGCCCCAGGAAACGGAGCCGGCCGAGGAGCCGTCGGATCTGGACGAGTTCCTGCACCGCCGCTGGACGGGCACGACCAAGGAGCAACTCCTCGTGGCCGGGCGCCAGTTGACGGTGGAGCCGGACCGTACGGCGGAGCTGGCGGCGGTCCCGCTGCCCAAGCACGTCCTCTCCGGCCGGCTGGACTACGCGTGGCCGGTGCCGTCGATCGACGCGATGGCGAAGGAGCTGTCGGCGGTCCGTACGGTCATCGAGGGCGCGGGCCACTCCCCCAACGCGGAGCGCCCGGCGGAGACGGCCGAGGCGCTCGTGCGCTTCTGGGACCAGGCCGTCCCGCCCGCCGCCTAGCCGCCCGCCTCGCTCGCCGTCACCGTGAAGAGCCCGCCCTGGGGGTCGCGGAGCGTCGCCTCGCGGCCCACCGGGGACTGGCCCGGTTCGGCGGCGACCGTGCCGCCGACGGCGAGGGCGGTCTCGACGGCCTTCTCGACGTCGTCGACGCAGAAGTAGACGTGCCAGCGGGGCCGGACCCTCGGGTCGGGTGCCGCCTCGACCGCGCCGCCGCGCAGGCAGGCGACGGTGTGCTCACCGGAACGGACCATCACGGCGTCGTCCTCGTAGCGGACCTCGCAACGGTCGGGGCGGCCGGTGGCCCATTCGAAGACCTCACCGTAGAAGATGGCGGCGGCGAAGGCGTCGCGGGTGCGCAGCTCCAGCCAGGCGGGCGCGCCCTCCCGGCCGACGCGCCACTCGCGGAGCGTCTGGCCCTCCCAGAAGCCGAAGACGGCCCCCGCGGAGTCGGCGGCGAGGGCGGCCCGGCCGTGTCCGACGGCGATCGGCCCGACGGCGACGGTGCCGCCGCGCTCGCGGATCCGGGAGGCCACGATGTCGGCGTCCTCGACGGCGAAGTAGGAGGTCCAGGAGACGGCGACGCCCATGGCGCGAGCGACGTTGCCGATGCCGGCGACGGGCTTGCCGTCGGCGAGCGCCACGGTGAAGTTCTCGCCCAGCCGGCCGGAGCGGAAGGTCCAGCCCATCACCGGTCCGTAGAAGTCCTCGGCGGCGGCGAGGTCGTGGGTCAGCAGGGACACCCAGCACGGCGCACCCGGCACGGCACGGTCAAGGGACGACGACGCCATGACGGACCGCCTCGATTCTGGTCGGGGTCTCTTCCGGGGCTTCCGGGCTGCCGGACGCCGGCAGCCCTCGGGGTGGCCGCCCCTGGGGCACGACCACCCGAAGCCAGGGTTCCACTCACGGTGCCCGCGCGCATTCCGGCGCGCGCACGCGTCACGCGGGTTCCGTACGTTCAGTACTGCGTGCCCAGGTGGTCCCAGAATCCGTCGCGCAGCGCGCGGCGCAGGTCCGCGTGGCCACGGAGGGAGAGGCCGAGCAGGGCCTCGGCCTCCACCAGGAGTTCCTGGTCGACGGCGCCGGGGAGATAGGGGTGGCCGGGCAGCAGCTCGGCGAGCGTGTCGCGGCCGCGCGAGCCCAGCCACTGGGCGGCGACCTGGGCGCCGACGAAGCGCACGTCGTCGCGGCTGGGGGCGGGCGCCTGGTGGGCGGCGGCCTCGCCGTAGGGCTCGGGGACGGCGCGGCGGCTGACGTAGGGCTTGCAGAAGTCGAGGTCGAAGGTGCGCTGGCTGTCGACCTCCCAGAGCAGGGGTTCGGCCTGGTTGCGGCCGGTGACGGCCTCGATGCCCCAGAGGTGGACGCGGGCGCCGTAGCCCTGCGCGGCCTCGACGGCGGAGACGAGGTCCTCGTCGCCGCCGATGAGCGCGGCGTCGCTGATGGCGCGGTGCCGGGCGAGGGATTCGAGGTCGCTGCGGATGAGGGAGTCGACGCCCTTCTGCTGGTTGTTGGCGTTGAGGTTGCCCAGGCGCACCTTGACGTCGGGCAGTTCGGCGATGCTCTGCTGCTCGGCGGTGTGGATGCGGCGCCGGGCGCCGTCGTACCAGTAGACCCGCAGCAGCCTGCTGTCGGGGAAGATCATGCGGGCCTTGTCGATGAACGCCTCGATCAGCCCTTCGGCGTCGAGGTCGAAGGCCCGGCGGTCCTCGGTCCCGGCGACGAGCCGGCCCGCGGCGGCGTAGACATAGCCGGCGTCCACGAAGATCGCATGGGTGGAGGGGGTGGTGGCGACCTCGGCGAGGACGCGGGTGAGCAGCTCATTGGTGCGCTCGATGCCCGCGGCGACCGTGGTCAGGTCCGGGGGCCGCGGTGGGAGCGGGGGGTGCGCGACGGCGTGGTGGGTCATGTGCGAGCTCTCAGTAATTAGTCACGTTAAAAATTTCCTTAGCGTAGGGAATGTTTGAAGTGATCACCTCGTTGGACACGTATGTGAACGGGTCGCACCGTCGCGACACCGTCACCCACTCATGGAGTTCTCCTCAGGAGGATCAGACGAAGGGAGAAGCCTTGCGCTTCGAAATCATGCGCCTGGACGACGCCGACGGCTCGGCCGTCGACAGCACCGTCGTGGACGCCGCCTCCGTCAACAGGATCGTGCAGCAGGCCGCATCCACAGGCCAGCGCATCTACATCCGCCCGGCCCACACAGCGGCCCGGTAGTGCGTAAGCGCTCCCACGTGCCGACGCCCCCGTACGGACCGTACGGGGGCGTCGTGCGTTCGCGGGTGCGCCGCGCCGGGCGCGGGGCCCGCGCGGTCAGCGGTTGGCGATGACCTGGGTGATGCCGTTGATGATCTGCTGGACGGCCAGCGCCGAGAGCATCATGCCCGCGAGCCGCGTCACCAGCACCACACCGCCGTCCTTGATGACCCGGATGATCAGCAGCGAATAGCGCATCACGAGCCACAGCACGACGTGCATCGCGGCGATGGCCACCCACACCGAGATCTGGGCGCTGACGGAGTCCGCGTGCTGGACGGCCAGGATCACCGAGACGATCGCACCGGGCCCGGCCAGCAGCGGCATGCCGAGCGGGACGAGGGCGACGTTGACGTCCTTGGTCTGGGTCGGCTCCTCGGACTTGCCGGTCAGCAGGTCCAGCGCGATCAGCAGCAGGAGCAGACCGCCCGCGATCATCAGCGCCGGAGTGGTGATGTGCAGGTAGTCCAGGATCTGCTGGCCGCAGATGCCGAAGACGGCGATGACGCCGAAGGCGACCGCGGCGGCCTGCCAGGCCATCCGCCGCTGCACCTTGGCCGGACGGCCGGAGGTGAGCGCGAGGAAGATCGGAGTGATCCCGGGCGGGTCCATGATCACAAAAAGCGTGAGAAAGAGGGATCCGAAGACAGCGAAGTCGAACACAGTGTGGCCTTGCGAGAGTGGTGCGAGCAGGAGCGTGGGTGAGGCAGGGTTCGCGGGCGCGGGGCGGCGCACGGAGGTGGGAAGGGGGTGCGTACGAGCAGTACGCGCCGGTCGTACGGCCGGGTGCTCAGGGGCGTACGGATGCCCGGTCCCGCGCGGGCGCACAGGGCACGCGCGTGGCCCGGAGTGACCGGGAGGGGTGAGGGGTCAGCCGCCCGCGCCCGGGACGGGGAAGGCTCCCGTGGCCCGGCGGGTGATCTCGCCGTAGATCTCCGGGTCGGTGGTGTACTCACCGAGCCGACAGGTCTTGCGGCTGCCGTGGTAGTCGCTGGAGCCGGTGGTCAGCAGGGAGAGGTCGGCGGCCAGGCCGCGCAGCCGGGCGCGCGTGGACGCGTCGTGGTCCATGTGGTCCACCTCGACGCCGTCGAGACCGGCCGAGGCCAGCTCGGCTATGCCGCTCTCGGAGACGCGGTTGCCCCGCTTGAGCGCCAGGGGGTGCGCGAGGACGGTGACCCCGCCCGCCGCCTTGACCAGGCGGATCGCGTCGAAGGGGTCGAGCTCGTGCTTCTCGACGTAGGCCCGGCCGTCACCGGCCAGCCACTCGGAGGTGAAGGCGTCGGAGACGCTGTCGATCACGCCCAGCTCGACCATGGCGCTGGCCACGTGCGGCCGGCCCACGGCGCCGCCCGCGGCGAGCTCCGTGACCCGCTCCCAGGTGACGGGCACGCCCAGCTCGTTGAGCTTGGCGACCATGCCGCGCGCGCGGGGCACCCGGTCGTCGCGGACGAGCTCCCGCTCGCGGGCGAGCTCCGGCTCCAGCGGGTCGAAGAGATAGGCCAGCATGTGCACGCTGAAGCCGTCGGGCCCCGCGAAGCGGCAGGAGAGCTCGGCGCCCGTCACCAGGGTGAGCCCGGCGGGCAGCGCGGCGATGGCCTCGGCGTGGCCGCCGACCCCGTCGTGGTCGGTCAGCGCGACGACGTCCAGCCCGGCGGCGGCCGCGTTGCGGACCAGCTCGGCGGGGGTGTCCGTGCCGTCCGAAGCCGTGGAGTGGGTGTGCAGGTCGATGCGCACGTCACGGCTCCTGGCGGTGGGACGGAAGGGGACCGGTTCAGGATAACCGGCGCCGCCGTCGGCACCGCCACCCACCGGCGCTCCGTCCCGGACGCCGGATTACGGGGACAGCAGGCGCGGGGACAGCGCGCCGCACGGCAGGAGTTCCACCTCGGCGCCCGCCTCGCGCAGATCCGTGAGCACCAGCTCGTCGTACATCAGCAGCCCCGACCGCTCCGGCCAGACGACCGCCCACAACCACAGCCCGCGCGCCTCGCCCGCGAAGACGGCGCGGTCGTCGGGCGCGCCGTCGACGTGCCAGAGGGGGGTGGGGCGGCCCGCCGCGTGCACCTTGGCGTGGGGCGAGCGGTCGACGCACATATGGGGGCCGGGGTCGGGGCCGTCGATCCCGGCATAGCGGGCGCCGAGGCCGACGCCGAGCTCCTCGGCGACGAGCAGCAGCTCACCGGGGCCGCCGAGCGGGCTCGGGCCCGAGCAGGCGACGGTGGTGGCCCGGCCGCCGCTGCGGTCGTCGCCCGCGCACGTCACGCCCGTGAAGAGCCAGCCGACGGGCAGCGGCCAGGGCATCCACACCGGCACCCGGGCGCGGTTGACGACGACGGCCAGCGCCTCGACGCTCGGCGGGACGACCGGCTGCAAGGGGTGCACCGGCCCGTGCACGGAACACTGCCAGGAGTCGGAGAAGAGACCGGGCGCGCGCACCCGGCCTCCGCACTTCGGGCAACTGGGTTCGCCCCTCATAAGGCCCAACGGTCCTCCCAGCCCGCCGCCGCGTCAAGGACGATCACCCGTCCGGACGCCGACACCCCGGAGCGTCACCCCAGGGGCACCCCGGGCCTCAGTGGGTCACGCAGATCGGTGCCGTGCGCGAGCCACCGCTCCTCCAGCGCGGCCGCTCCCTGGACCCGCTTCCACGCCGCCTCGTTCGGTGTCATCGGCAGCAGCGGAAGGAAGCGGACGGGCTCCATGGGGTCATCCAGTTCGAGGTCCTCGACCAGCCCGCCGGACTCGGCGACGAGCACGGAGGTGAACGGCGCGCCCGGCCACAGCGGCTCGCCCGTGTCCAGCGAGGCGCCGGGGGCCACGACGAGCCCCTCCACCTGTGGGGACGCGGCGAGCACGGCCAGCGGGCGGAGCACCTTGTCGGTGTCGGCGCGGCCCGCGCGTACGGAGAGGACCAGTTCGGCGCGGGGGCCTCGGAGCGGATCGGCGACAACGGCGGTGGGGTCGGCCATCGGCTGGGCGGACATGCCGAGGGTGGCGTAGCGGACGACGTCTCCGTCGAGAAAGCGGAGGACTTCGATCCGGTCGGTGCCGAGGAAGGTCACCGCGGCGCGCGCGTCCGGTTCGCCCAGGGCTGTCCGCAGCCGGGCCTCGACCAGTGCGAGAACGTCTGACATGCAGTGAGCATAGAACGCGTATCGAACGGGCAAAGGAGGGTATTGACGGGTTAAGTGGCTGCTAGCCTTGACCTCTGGTCAGGGAGTTACGCTCGTCCCTCAGCGGGGACCGGCCGGAGGAGGTGGGGCTGCGGTGGATCCTAGTCGACCGTGCAGTACCGGCAGTTCTCCCGTCCCTCCGCTCCGGGCGCGCTCCTTGTGATCTGAAAGCCTTCCCGTACCGGCCGTTTCCGCCGGATACCACCGGGATTCCTCCTGGAAGTCCTTTCGCGCCCGCAGCACTTGACGGAAGAGCGCCTTCGTCTCGCTTTGTTCCGTGTTCTCTGCGAAGTTCTTGCGCACTGCCGTCAGTCCACCGCACCGCGCGAAGCGCCGCCCGCTTCGCGGATGTATTTCCTCCCGACCGGGGTGGTACGTCCACGTTCCGGGCAGCGTTGCGCCGCTCCACCGAGACTGACGGCCGGCCCGTGAAGGAGCCTGCCATGTCGATGATCCGCGACCTGCGTGCCGCCGTCCGCCCCGCCCTCCGCCGGGGTGTCACTCCTCATGAGTACGACTCCACCCGGGACCCCTCCGTCAGCAGCGCGGTGGTCGACTGTGCGATCTACCGCGACGGCAAGCGCCTCAGCGACCACGTCAGCCCGGCCGATGCCATGCGGCGGGTGCGGGCCGAGGGCGGCTTCGCGTGGATAGGGCTGCACGAGCCGACGGAGCGTGAGTTCTCGGGCATCGCCCAGGAGTTCGGGCTGCACCCGCTCGCCGTGGAGGACGCGGTCCACGCCCACCAGCGGCCCAAGCTGGAGCGCTACGACGACACGCTGTTCACCGTCTTCAAGACCATCCACTACGTCGAGCACACGGAACTGACCGCCACCAGCGAGGTCGTGGAGACCGGCGAGGTGATGTGCTTCACCGGTCCGGACTTCATCATCACCGTCCGGCACGGCGGCCAGGGCTCGTTGCGCGCGCTGCGCCACCGCCTCCAGGACGACCCGGAGCTGCTCGCCAAGGGCCCCTCGGCCGTCCTGCACGCCATCGCCGACCAGGTGGTCGACGGCTATATCGCGGTCGCCGACGCGGTGCAGGACGACATCGACGAGGTCGAGATCGATGTCTTCTCCGCACCCAGCAAGGGCTCTTCGCGCGGTGGCGACGCGGGCCGGATCTATCAGCTCAAGCGCGAGGTGCTGGAGTTCAAGCGGGCGGTCTCGCCGCTGATGCGGCCGATGCAGCAGCTCAGCGAGCGGCCGATGCGGCTGGTGGACCCGGACATCCAGAAGTATTTCCGCGACGTCGCCGACCACCTCGCGCGCGTGCACGAGCAGGTAGTCTCCTTCGACGACCTGCTCAACTCCATCCTCCAGGCCAACCTCGCCCAGGCGTCGGTCGCCCAGAACGAGGACATGCGGAAGATCACGTCGTGGGCGGCGATCTGCGCGGTGCCGACGATGATCGCCGGGGTCTACGGCATGAACTTCAAGTACATGCCGGAGCTGGAGTGGAAGTACGGCTATCCGACGGTGATGGTCGTGACGGTGGCGATCTGTGTCGCCATCCACCGGGGCTTCAAGCGGAACGGCTGGCTGTAGGAGCCGTGGAACCGTAGAAGGGGTCAGCCCGCCGCCCGGTCGCCCCGGATCACCAGGGCCAGGCCCGCCAGGATCACCAGGAGCGCGGGATACGCCGCGGCCGGCGGGAGCTGGTGCAGCCACAGGGCCGCGATCAGCGCGGCTCCCGGCGTCTCCAGCAGGATCGCCGTCGAGGTGACCGACGGCCCGAGGCCCTTGACCACGCGGTTGATCAGCGAGTGCCCGAGCAGCTGCGCGGTGACCGTGAGCAGGGCCAGCTTCAGCCACGTCTCCCCGCTGTAGCCGCCGAGCCGGGCGCCGGACACCAGGCAGGTGACCAGCAGCAGGACCGTCGTCGTCGCGTACAGGACGCAGGTGTACGCGACGGTGCCCACCGTCCGCCGCACCTCCGCCCCCAGCAGGACGTACCCGGCGGCCGCGATGCCGCCGGCGAGCGCGAGCGCGTCCCCGGCGAGCGCGCGGGCCGATACCGCGAAGTCGACGCCCGTCAGGATCACGACACCGAGGAACGCGAGAGCCGTGCCCGCCCAGACGAGCGCCGGGCGGCGGTGTCCGCCGAGGCGCAGCAGGAGCGTGGTCCAGATCGGGGTCGTCGTGACGAGCGCGGTCGAGGACGCGACCGAGGTCATTCGCAGGCTCGGCAGCCACATCGCGAAGTGCACGGCGAGCAGCACGCCCGCCGCGACGGACAGCAGCAGGGCCCGGCGCCCGATGCCGCGCAGCTCGGCGCGGTGCCGGACGAGCGCGAGCGGGGTGAGGGCGCCGACCGCCATGGCGTTGCGCCAGAAGGCGATGGCGAGGGTGGCCGGGGTGATGGTCGCGGTGAGCGGCGCGGAGAGCGAGATCCCGGCGATCGCCACGGCGAGCAGGGCGATGTCCGTACGGACCGGGGCCGCGGCACTCGCGGGCGCCTGCGGCGGGGCGGCGGGGCCCGTACGGGCGGCACGGGCGGTCCTGGTGGTCCGGGCAGTCATCACCCGTCCAGCGTAGGCGGCATAAGGTGAGCTCATGACGCAGACGCTGGCGCTGATCGAAGAGGCCACCAAGAAGTCCGGCCTCATCTGGGTGCAGGGTCCGACGGGGCCGAGCCGCGCGCTGTGGCACGTGTGGCACGAGGGCGCCGCCCATCTCGTCGGCGGGCCCGGCGAGCAGCCGGTGGAGGAGCTCGGGCTCGCGGACGGCGCGCGGGCGGTCGTGACGGTGCGCAGCAAGGACAAGGGCGGCCGCCTGGTGACCTGGCACGCGCGCGTGAGCGAGCTCGCGGCGCGGGGCGAGCAGTGGGGCGCGGCCGTCGCCGAGCTCAAGGGCAAGCGGCTCAACGCGCCGGACGCGGAGCGGATCGAGGAGCGGTGGGCCGCGGAGTGCCGGGTGCTCCGCCTGGAGCCGGAGGGCTCGACGGTGGAGCTGCCGTCGGGGGCGCTGGCCGCGCAGCCCCTGCCGTCGCCGGCCGTCACGCGGATGCCCATGCCCGCGGCCCTGCCGCGCCTGCTCCGGGGCCGGCGCCGCCGGGGCTGACCCCGCGCGGGGCCTCAGGACGTGCCCGGGTCCTTGCCTGTGCCCTGGTCCTTGCCCGTGGAGGTGCCCTTGCCCGCGGACGGGTCGGCGCCGGTCGGGATGTTCTTGCCGTAGTCGACGGTGGCGCTCTTGTCCGGGACGGAGAGGGCGAAGTCCTTGCCCCAGTCGCCCAGTTCCAGCTGGCCCGCCCCGCCCGCCCGCTGCACCCGCACCGGGTACGGCGTGCCCGTCAGGGAGACGTCGAGCGTGCCGCCGCTGCCCTTGGCGCCGCCGGTGACGCGGATCGTGCGGACACCGGCGACCGTCCCGTGGTCGCCGCGCGTGAGCTTGCCGTGCAGCACGAGCAGGCCGTCCAGCAGGACGTTCTTGTCGGTGAAGCCCTTGAACTGCTGGTAGGACGGGTCGTTGGAGGGGACCTTCACGTATTTCTTCTCCAGCTTGCCGCCCGCCGCGCCGCCGCCGTCCCCGTGCGACCAGAACGCCGCGGGTGCCTTGAGGTAGAGCTCGTCGCCGACCCGCAGCAGCTCGAACGCGCCGGCGCCGGTCGCGACCTGGCCCGTGCCGCCGTCCTTCTTCAGCCGCATGTCGATCCTGTACGTACGGCCCTGGCTGACGACGCTGCCGGACAGGTGGACCGCGTCCGCGCCGCGGGCGGCCGCGGTGGCCTGGTCCTGGATCTTCGCGGCGTCGAGCTTGCCCACGCCGTTGGTGCCCGCGTCGGGATCGTCGCCACCGCCGCCACAGGCCGTGAGCGCGGCGGACAGGCCGGCGCACAGCGCTCCGACGAGTGCCGCCTTCGGGGTTCGCACGTCTGCTCATGCCTCCTGACACCGATGGAGTACGGCAGCGTACCCGGGCCGCGCGGAGGCGGAAGCGGGGAGTCCGTACGGCCGTCTCTCCCGCGCCGGGGAGAAGCCGGGCACGTAGCCTGAAATCTGGACATCACCCCTTCGGATTCCGGAGCAGGAGGGCGCGGCCATGGCGGGAGGCGTCCACCGGGTGTTCGTCTCGCACCTCTCCGGGGTGGCCGTCTTCGACCCGCACGGCGACCAGGTGGGCCGTGTGCAGGACCTCGTCGCGATGCTGCGCGTCGGCGGCCGTCCGCCGCGCGTGCTGGGGCTGGTCGTGGAGGTCGTCAGCCGCCGCCGGATCTTCCTGCCGATGACCCGGGTGACGGGCGTGGAGTCCGGCCAGGTCATCACCACCGGCGTGATCAATCTGCGGCGCTTCGAGCAGCGGCCCACGGAGACGCTGGTCGTCGGCGAGCTGCTGGACCGCCGGGTGCGCCTGGTCGACGGGGGCGAGGAGGTCACCGTCCTCGACGTGGCGGTCACCCAGCTGCCGGCCCGTCGCGACTGGGAGATCGACAAGGTCTTCGTCCGCAAGGGCAAGGGCGGGGCCCTGCGCCGCAAGGGCGAGACGCTGACGGTGGAGTGGTCGGCGGTGACCGGCTTCTCGCTGGAGGAGCACGGGCAGGGCGCCGCGAACCTCCTGGCCACCTTCGAGCGGCTGCGCCCGGCCGACCTCGCCAGCGTGCTGCACCACCTGTCGCCGAAGCGGCGCGCGGAGGTGGCGGCCGCCCTCGACGACGACCGGCTCGCCGACGTCCTGGAGGAGCTGCCGGAGGACGACCAGATCGAGATCCTCGGCAAGCTCAAGGAGGAGCGGGCGGCCGACGTCCTGGAGGCCATGGACCCGGACGACGCCGCCGACCTGCTCTCCGAGCTGCCCGAGGACGACATGGAGCGGCTGCTGACGCTGATGCAGCCGGAGGACGCCGCCGACGTACGGCGCCTGATGGCCTACGAGGACCGGACGGCGGGCGGCCTGATGACCACGGAGCCGATCGTGCTCCGCCCGGACGCCACGGTCGCCGACGCCCTCGCGCGGGTGCGCAACCCCGACCTCTCCCCCGCGCTGGCCGCGCAGGTCTACGTGTGCCGTCCGCCGGACGAGACCCCGACGGGCAAGTACCTGGGCACGGTGCACTTCCAGCGGCTGCTGCGGGACCCGCCGTTCACGCTCGTCGGGTCGATCGTCGACACCGACCTGCGGCCTCTGCCGCCGGACACCCCGCTGCCCGCCGTCACCAGCTATCTGGCGACCTACAACATGGTCGCCGCGCCCGTGGTGGACGACAGCGGCGCGCTGCTGGGCGCGGTGACCGTCGACGACGTCCTGGACCACCTGCTGCCGGACGACTGGCGGGAGACCGAGCTGCACTCCGGCGCACTGGGCATGAGCGATCTTCCGGAGGCCGCGGATGGGCACTGAACGCAGTCGTGAGGAGCGGGCCAAGGAGCGGATCGCGCACCAGCCGCGGGTGCGGCTGGACCTGCCGCGGGTGCGGCGGCGCAGCTGGCTGCCCAGCTACGACCCGGAGGCGTTCGGGCGCACGTCGGAGCGGATCGCGCGGTTCCTGGGGACGGGCCGGTTCATCGTCTGGATGACGGTCGTCATCGTGCTGTGGGTGCTGTGGAACACCACGGTGCCGGGGCATCTGCGGTTCGACAACTATCCGTTCATCTTCCTGACCCTGGTGCTCTCGCTCCAGGCGTCGTACGCGGCGCCGCTGATCCTCCTCGCGCAGAACCGGCAGGACGACCGCGACCGGGTCAATCTGGAGCAGGACCGCACGCAGAACGAGCGGTCCATCGCGGACACGGAGTATCTGACGCGGGAGATCGCGGCGCTGCGGATGGGCCTGGGCGAGGTCGCGACGCGGGACTGGATCCGCTCGGAGTTCCAGGATCTGGTGAAGGAGCTGGAACAGCGGCGGATATTCCCGTACGAGAGTGAGGAACGCGACCGCTGAAGGGCCTTTCCGGAGGCCCCCTCCCGCGCCGTACCATCGTGCTTATGGCTACCGACACGAACGGCACGTCTGTGAGCGAGGACGCGATCCGCGCCGCGCTGGCGACGGTGAACGACCCCGAGATCCACCGTCCGATCACCGACCTCGGGATGGTCAAATCGGTGGGGATCGGCGCGGACGGCTCGGTCGCGGTAGCGGTCTATCTGACGGTCCAGGGCTGCCCGATGCGCGAGACGATCACGAGCAACGTGCGCAACGCCGTGGCCGCCGTCGAGGGCGTCACGGACGTCACCGTCGAGCTCGACGTGATGAGCGACGAGCAGCGCAAGGAGCTGGCGGCGTCGCTGCGCGGCGGCACGGCCGAGCGCGAGGTGCCCTTCGCCAAGCCGGGCTCGCTGACCCGGGTCTACGCGGTGGCGTCCGGCAAGGGCGGCGTCGGCAAGTCCTCGGTGACGGTCAACCTCGCGGCGGCGATGGCGGCCGACGGCCTGAAGGTCGGCGTCGTGGACGCGGACATCTACGGCCACTCGGTGCCCCGCATGCTGGGCGCGGGCGACAGCCGGCCCACCCAGGTCGAGAACATGATCATGCCGCCGTCGGCGAACGGCGTGAAGGTCATCTCGATCGGGATGTTCACGCCGGGCAACGCCCCGGTGGTGTGGCGCGGCCCGATGCTGCACCGCGCGCTCCAGCAGTTCCTGGCGGATGTCTACTGGGGCGACCTGGACGTCCTCCTGCTCGACCTCCCGCCGGGCACCGGTGACATCGCGATCTCCGTCGCGCAGCTCGTCCCGAACGCCGAGATCCTGGTGGTGACGACCCCTCAGCAGGCCGCCGCCGAGGTCGCCGAGCGCGCCGGTTCGATCGCCGTGCAGACGCACCAGAAGATCGTCGGCGTCGTGGAGAACATGTCCGGGCTGCCCTGCCCGCACTGCGACGAGATGGTCGACGTCTTCGGCACGGGCGGCGGCCAGACGGTCGCCGACGGCCTGACGCGGACGACCGGCGCGAACGTGCCGGTGCTGGGCGCGATCCCGATCGATGTCCGGCTGCGCGAGGGCGGCGACGACGGCAAGCCCGTGGTCCTGTCGGACCCCGACTCCCCGGCGGGCGTCGCGCTGCGGGCGATCGCGGGCAAGCTCGGCGGCCGCCAGCGCGGCCTGTCGGGGATGTCCCTGGGGATCACCCCGCGCAACAAGTTCTGACGCCGCCCGCGCGGCAGGCACGGTAAGGGGCGGTCTCCATGGAGGCCGCCCCTTACCGCTACTGGTTCCCGGTCTCCAGGTCCTTGACCGGCGCGTCGGGGGCGTTGTTCTTGACGGACGCGATGCCCTTCTCGGCCGCGGCCTTGCTGTTGTACGCCTCGCCGACGGCGATGATCTCGCCGTTCCCGGCCTTGAGGCGGAACCGGTGCTGGCCGGCCTTGTCCTTGTAGAGCTCGAACGAACCACCCATGTCGCTTCACCTCTCCGAGTGCGTCCCCTGCCAGGCATTCAAGCCCGGCACCGGGAACCCCGCAGCTCGGGTGGCCCGATCGGTGACCGTCTCAGCTCCCGTAGGCGGCCAGGTCCTTGATCACCGAGAAGCCCATGCCGTATGCGCTCATGCCCCGCCCGTACGCGCCCAGGTGGACGCCCTCGGCGGAGCCGGCGAGCACCCAGCCGTACTCGGACTCGCGGTAGCGGAAGTCGGTGGGCACGCCGTCGACCGGGAGCGACAGCGTCGACCAGGCGGGCTCCTCCAGATGGTCGGCGAGCTCCCAGGCGAGGGCCGTCTGCTGGTCCAGCCAGTCCTGCCGCAGGGCGCGCTCCATCTGCGCCGGCCAGGTGGACGACAGCAGCCCCGAGCCGGCCAGCCAGGCGGCGGAGGAGACCGAGGTGGCCTCCAGCACACCCGTGCCGTCGGCGCTGCGCCGGACCGGGCGGCTGGCGACGGTCACCACGACGGCGAAACGCTGCTTGGCCTCGGCGGGGGCGGTCTTCTCGCCCCGCAGCGAGGGCTCCTCGCCGTGGCCCGTGGAACCGTGCTCCACGGTCCCGTCGGCGGCGGCGCCGACCTGCATCAGCCAGCGCGGCCCGCTGTACGCCTCGTCCAGGCCGTACCACGGGAACGAGGCCAGCAGATAGCCGTCGACGGACCGCCGGGCACCGGGGCCGCTCTGTGCCGCATCCTGTGCGGCGGCCGCCCCGGCCTCGCCGGCCGGCCCCTGCGCCCCTACCCGACTCGTCGTCTCCATCTGTGCGGCGCCTCCTCGTGGCCCGATGTCCTGGGCGAGCCCGCCCCCTAGGGAGACTTCACCCCAAACACAGGGAGGATAGCCACCCCCGTCAATGGCGCCGGGGACGCGCGAGCTCAGGTGGCGTCGGAGTCGAAGGGCGGACGCTCGCCCGGATGCAGCCCCTCGCGCTTTTTGAGCAGGTCAGGGCCGCTGGAGGGGGTTGCGGAGCCGGGGGCGGCCGGCTCGGAGGAAGGAGCCGGGGCACTGCTGCGCCCGTGGACCGCGTCGGCCACGTCGCCCATCTCCGCCTTGAAGTCGAAGCCGTTGCGGATCTCCTTCAGGCCCAGCTCGTCCTTGTCGAGCACATGCTTGCGCACGAAGGCCTTGGGGTTCAGGTCCTCGAACTCGAAGTCCTTGAACTCCGGGCCCAGCTCGGAGCGGATGTCCTGCTTGGCGTTCTCCGAGAACTGCCGGATCTTGCGCAACGTCCGCGACACGTCCTGGATCATCTTCGGCAGCTTGTCCGGGCCGAAGATGAGCACCGCGATCACCACGAGCGCGACCAGCTCGAGGGGTCCTATGTCGAGCACGTTGCAGCTCCTTGATGCGTAAGTGGCCGGGGGTCGCGGCCACGTATCACGGTACCTGGCCCGGCCACCGCCGAGGGCGACACCCGGGCCAACATCAGGCCAAAGGTCACCGCGCGCCCGCCGAGCCCAGGGTCAGCTCCACGGTCCGCTCGCCGCCGTCGTGCTCCACGGTCAGGGAGAGCCGGTCACCCGGACGGTGGCTGCGGACCTTGACGATCAGCTCCTGACCGCTGTGCACCGGGGCCCCGTCGACCTTCTTGATCACGTCCTGGTCCCGGATGCCGGCCTTGTCACCGGGCCCGCCCGGGGTGACCGCCGGGCCGTCGGCGCCCTTGGAGTTCACCCGGGCGCCGTCGCCCGCGTATGTCATGTCCAGGGTCACCCCGATGACGGGGTGGGTGGCCCGGCCTGTGTTGATGAGCTCCTCGGCGACGCGCTTGGCCTGGTTGACCGGTATGGCGAAGCCGAGACCGATGCTGCCGCCCTGGCCGCCGAGCTCTGAGCTGTCACCCGCGGACCGGATCGCGCTGTTGATCCCGATGACGCGGGCCTGGGAGTCCATCAGCGGCCCGCCGGAGTTGCCCGGGTTGATCGGGGCGTCGGTCTGGAGCGCGTCCACATAGCTGACGTCGCTGCCGTCCTGCTTCTGGCCGCCCGCGGTGATCGGACGCTCCTTGGCGCTGATGATCCCGGTGGTGACGGTGCCCGCGAGGTCGAAGGGCGCGCCGATGGCGACCACGGAGTCGCCGACGCGGACGGAGTCGGAGTTGCCGAGGGCGAGCGGGGTCAGCCCGGTCACGCCGGAGACCTTGAGCACGGCAAGGTCATAGCCGCTGTCCCGGCCGACGACGGTGGCCTTCGCCGTCTGGCCGCTGTTGAAGGTGACCGATATGTCGCCGCCGGAGCCCGCGGGCTCCACGACGTGGTTGTTGGTGAGGATGCGGCCCTCCTTGTCCAGGACGAAGCCGGTGCCGGTGCCCTGGTCGCTGCCGCCGCGCACATGGATCGTCACCACGCCGGGCAGGGCGCGCGCCGCGATCCCGGCGACGCTGTCCGGGGCGCGCCCGGACCGGTCCGCGGGCGCCTGCGGCAGCCGCACGTGGTGCCCCACGACGCCGTCCCGCTCCAGGAACGCACCGGTGACCCCGCCGATGCCCCCGGCGACGAGCGCCACGATCACCGCTCCGACGACGATCCGCCCGCGCCGCCGCGCGGCCGGTCCCGGGGCGGGAGCGGCCGGGCGGGTCGCGGGGGAGACGGCCCAGGGGTCGTAACCCCAGGGCGCGGGCAGGGGCGTCCCGTACGGGAACGGCGCGCCGGGCGGGGCGGGAGGCATGCCCGGCGGCGGGAGGAGGGTGCCGTGTGCCGGGGTGACCGGGCGCTGGACGGGCGGCGCGGGCGCCCATGGTCCGGGGCGGCCGTAGGGCGGGGTGCTGTACGGATCGGGCGCGTGCCGGGGTGCCGGGGCGGCACAGGGAGACGCGGGGGCGGTGTCCTCGCCGCCCCGGTCCTCCGGGCCGCGCGGCACCGCGTCAGGCGGTGTCGTACGCCGGGGACGGCTCCACCAGTGCGGCTTGGGGCCCATGGGCCCGGCCTTCCCCTCGTCCATCTTCTCCCCACCGTTCGCCGGAGGGCGCACGGCGTCGCCCGAGGGATCCGCGGCCCACCGGGAATTCAACCAGGTCCGCGCGGGCCTGCGCAGAGGGCCTGGGGCCGCCGACCGGATCCGTCGGGCGCGGCCATGGCGGGATCAAGGCGTGGCCACACCGGGAACGATCAGTGCCGGATCCGCGCGCTGTCGGCCGCGGAGAAGCCCGGGGCGGGGAGCGCGGCGCGGACCAGCGGCGGGAGCGGCGCGGCGGAGGGCCGCAGCAGCGAGACTCCCATGGCCACAGGCGCGGGCGCGGCCGGGGCGCCGGGCACCGCGGGCCCGTCCCGCCCGGCGAGCGTGAGGGCCAGGGAGCGACGGCTGTCCTCCGCGGTGCCCCCCTGACTCATGGAGAGCGGCGTGGTGGCCACGCGGGGGTCCCCCGAGCGCGCGCTGGTGGTCTCGCCGACCGAGGCGAGCGGCTGGGCGCTGCCGAGCGCGAAGGCCGCGAGCGAGACCGCGCCCGCCGCCGCGAAGGCGAAGCGGCGCCCGCGGGAGGCGCCGCGGGAGGGGTCGGGCAGCTCGTGGACACGGAAGCCGCGGTCACGCTGCCAGGGGGCGGCGGGGAAGAGGGCAAAGGTTTCAGCCCGGGTGCCGGAGCCGCCTTTTCCCTGGCTCCCGGACCGCTTGCGGCCGTCCGGAGCGGGCTGCGCGCCGTCGCCGCGCAGCCCCTCCAAGCCGTCGCCGCCGGGGCCGGTGCCGGGCAGATTCTGCAGGCGGGCGAGCAGCGCGTCGGAGAGCGGCGGGGCGGCCGCCTCGGCGAACACGCTCTTGAGCCGACGCTGGGCGTCGGCTTCGGCTTTGCATTTCCAACAGGTCGCCAGGTGCGCGAGCACCCGCTCCCGAGAGTCGTGTCCCAACTCCCCGTCGACCAGGGCCGCGAGGCGGTCGCCGAGATGGTGCTCGGCGGGGGACTGACCGCCTGAACCGGTCACGCGATCCCTACCTCCCCACCCAGCGGAAAGCCGGGGCCCGCACCCGTCACGGCGACAGCGCGCTGCTCGGCCCGGGCGGCGGGCGAGCGGTGCTGAAGTGCCTTGCGCAGGTGGGAGCGGCCACGGTGGATGCGGCTGCGCACGGTGCCGAGCTTGACGCCGAGCGTCGCGGCGATCTCCTCGTAGGAGAGGCCCTCGATGTCGCACAGGACGACGGCGGCGCGGAACTCCGGGGCGAGGGTGTCCAGCGCCTGCTGGACGTCCGCGTCGAAGTGGGTGTCGTTGAAGTGCTGCTGGGGGGACGGCTCGCGGCTGGGGAGCCGCTCAGCGGCGTCCTCACCGAGGGCGTCGAAACGGATGCGCTGGCGGCGCCGGACCATGTCCAGGAAGAGGTTGGTGGTGATGCGGTGCAGCCACCCCTCGAACGTGCCCGGGGTGTACGTCGACAGCGAGCGGAAGACGCGGACGAACACCTCCTGCGTGAGGTCCTCGGCGTCGTGCTGATTGCCGGTGAGGCGATAGGCGAGGCGGTAGACCCGTGCACTGTGCGTGCTGACGATCTCCTCCCAGGAGGGAGGGGCCCACGCCTGCGAATCCGCATCGGTGGCGAAGGTCGCGGTGGGTGCGGAGTCGGCGATGGGGGCACCGCCCATGCCGTTCAGGCCATGGGGGAGCGAACGGTCAGCGGTCTTGGTCACGGATTTCGGCTCGCCGATGGACCTGCGAAAGCGCTTCAGCACGCTCCGACGGTCTCCGGCCGCAGCCGCACCTCCCCTGTCGGCTCTGGTGGTGTCCAGTGGAGCCCCTACCATATCCATCCCGCCCGTTAGCTCAGGATAAGGAATTTTGACCTTCATTTGGCCTTGGTCCCCCGTCCCCGACATCTCCCCCCGGCTTCCTCCGCCGTAGCCTTCCGATTCTTCCCAACGCGCGGTCCCATCTGCGGGTTCCCGTGGTCAGCGGATACAGTCACGGTTGCGTCGACTACGGGGACAGGAGAGGGCCATTACCGGCAACCAGCAGACGAGCTGGGCGTTCGCCGATGCGTTCGTCGCCGAGGGAGAGGCGCTGCGGTGGGCCCGGGACCGGGCTCACGAGGCAGGTCTCCGCTCGGTGTCGTCCGGCACCGGCGCCGCGCTGCGCCTGCTCGCCGCGGCGGTGGACGCCAAGGCGGTGGCCGAGATCGGCACGGGCACGGGCGTCTCCGGCCTCCATCTCCTGCACGGCATGCGGCCCGACGGTGTGCTGACGACCGTGGACAGCGATCCCGAGTGCCAGCAGTTCGCCCGGCAGGCGTTCCGCGCCGCGGGCTTCGCGGGCAACCGGGCGCGCTTCATCCCGGGCCGCGCGCTGGAGGTCCTGCCGCGTCTCGCCGACGGCGGATACGACCTGGTGTTCTGCGACGGCGACCGGCTGGAGTGCCTCGACTATCTAGCCGAATCGTTGCGCCTGTTGCGGCCGGGCGGACTCGTCTGCTTCGAGGGCGTCTTCGCGGACGGCCGCACGGTCGACTCCGCCGCCCAGCCCGCCGAGGTGCAGCGGCTGCGCGAGTTGCTGCGCGCCGTCCGCGAGTCCACGGTGCTGCTGCCCTCGCTGCTGCCGGTCGGCGACGGACTGCTGTGCGCGGCCCGGCGCGGCTGACGGCCGCCCGCCCGGGCGCGCGCGGCCGGCCGTGGATACACCACTGCCCCGGAGCCGGGACGAGCCGGCGCCGGGGCAGCGTGAGATCCGCAGGCCGCGCGTCAGACGGTGACCTTCTCCAGGGCCTCGCCGAGAGCCTTGGC
This sequence comes from Streptomyces sp. NPDC020379, assembly GCF_044387105.1. Taxonomy (NCBI): domain Bacteria; kingdom Bacillati; phylum Actinomycetota; class Actinomycetes; order Kitasatosporales; family Streptomycetaceae; genus Streptomyces; species Streptomyces sp. NPDC020379. The sequence goes on along the minus strand of NZ_JBIRVR010000012.1, from coordinate 28,313 downwards.
CTCGTCCGGGGTCAGCTCGACGACGAGACGACCGCCGCCCTCGAGCGGAACCCGCATGACGATGCCCCGCCCCTCCTTGGTCACCTCGAGCGGGCCATCGCCCGTCCGCGGCTTCATGGCCGCCATGCTCGTTCCCCTTCCTGAAACCAGCTCGCCGCAGCCGACAACCCAGGTGTCACCGGCATCGAACACATTGCTTCCAGGCCATTATCCCGCATCGCGTGACCCGATGACCAACATCAGTCCGCATCCGGTCGGCAACGCGCTCTCTCAAAACCACCCAATTCGGCGATCGGACTGCGATACTGCGCCGCCACCGCACCGCCTCGATGGCCGGTTTCTTTGACGCAGGTCACATATCGGCCGCCGGTGATCTCCGGCATGCTGACCCTGACGGCTGTCGACGCAGCCGCGACGAGGGAGGGAGCGGTTCCATGGCCGACACCGTGCTGTACGACGTGACGGACGGGCTCGCGACGGTGACACTCAACCGTCCCGACGCCATGAACGCGCTCGACATCGCGACGAAGGCGGCGCTGCGCGACGTGCTCCAGGAGGCCGGCGCGGATCCGGCCGTGCGCGCCGTCCTGCTGACCGCCACGGGGCGCGCCTTCTGCGTCGGACAGGACCTCAAGGAACACGTCGAGCTGCTGGCCCGGGCCGAGTCGGTGATGACCACCGTCAAGGAGCACTACAACCCGATCGTCACCGCGATCACCGGGATGCGGAAGCCGGTCGTGGCCGGGGTCAACGGTGTCGCGGCGGGCGCGGGCGCGGGCTTCGCCTTCGCCGCGGACTACCGCGTCGTCGCGGACACCGCCTCCTTCAACACCTCCTTCGCCGGGGTAGCGCTCACCGCGGACTCGGGCGTCTCCTGGACCCTCCCCCGCCTCGTCGGCCACAGCCGCGCCTCGGACCTGCTGCTGTTCCCCCGCAACGTGCCCGCCCAGGAGGCGTACGAGCTGGGCATCGCCAACAAGGTCGTGCCCGCGGCGGACCTCGCCGCGCAGGCCCAGGCGGTGGCCCGCCGGCTCGCGACGGGCCCGACCGCGGCCTACGCCGCGCTCAAGGAGTCGCTGGCCTACGGCGCGGACCACTCGCTCGCCCAGTCGCTGGCCAAGGAGGACGAGCTCCAGGGCCGCGCGGGAGCCTCCGAGGACCACCGCATCGCGGTCGACGCCTTCCTGAAGAAGGAGAAGCCGCGCTTCGTGGGGCGCTGACCGGCCGGGCGGCTACGCGGCCTCGCGCGCATGGCAGTTGGCCAGGTGGTCGTTGACCAGGCCGCACGCCTGCATCATGGCGTATGCCGTCGTGGGGCCGACGAAGCGGAAGCCCCGCTTCTTGAGCTCCTTCGCCAGCGCCGTGGACTCCGGGGTCACCGCGGGCACGTCCGCCGCCGAGCGCGGTGCCTTCCGGGGCGTGTCCGGGGCGTACGACCAGATGAAGGCGTCCAGCTCGCCGGGCGCCCACTCCGCCGCCACCCGGGCGTTGCCGATCGCCGCGGTGATCTTCGCGCGGTTGCGGATGATGCCCGGGTCGGCGAGCAGCCGCTCGGCGTCGGCCTCCGTGAAGGCCGCCACCTTGGCGATGGAGAAGCCGGCGAAGGCCGCGCGGAACCCCTCGCGACGGCGCAGGATCGTCAGCCACGACAGCCCGGACTGGAACGCCTCCAGGCACATCCGTTCGTAAAGGGCGTCGTCGCCGTGCACCGGGCGGGCCCACTCGGTGTCGTGATAGCGGCGGTAGTCCTCCATGGACTCCGCTTCCAGGCCCCATGGACAGCGCGCCAGGCCGTCCGGGCCGACGACCGCTCCGGTGCTCATGCTTCCCCGCCCCCGCTCCGCTCGCCCGGCGCGGCGTCGTGCGGCGCCGGGCCGGGGCCCTCCTCGGCTCTCCTCGCCGCCCGCTCCCGCGCGTCGGCGAGGGACCGCTCCAGCTCGGCGATCCGCGCGTCCCTTTCGGCCAGTTCGGCGCCGAGCCTGTCCAGGACGTCGTCGGTCTCCGTCATGCGATAGCCGCGCAGGGCGAGCGGCAGCCGCACCGCGTCGACGTCGGCCCGGCTCGTGGGCCGGTCCGCGGGCAGCGGCCAGGCGATCCGGTCCGGCTCGGCCTCGGGCAGCGAGACACCGCTCCCGCCGCCCACGACGAAGAGCGTGACCGCGGCCACCACCACGACCAGCGCGATGAGCAAGAACCAGAACACGACCATCTCCCAGGTGCGCCCGCCACACGAATCCGTCGTCCACGATCGTGCCATGCCCCACTGACAGTTAAGGTCGCTGGCGGACCACGCGAAGAGGAGTAGGGAAATGCTGCGGCTGGGACGACGCGAGTTCGACGCCCACGAACCGGTGATCATGGCGATCGTCAACCGGACGCCTGACTCCTTCTACGACCAGGGGGCCACGTTCCACGACGAGGCCGCGCTGGCCCGCGTGGAGCAGGCGGTGGCGGAGGGTGCCGCCATCATCGACATCGGCGGCGTGAAGGCGGGCCCCGGCGCGGAGGTCACCGCCGAGGAGGAGGCGCGGCGCACCGTCGGCTTCGTGGCCGAGGTCCGCCGCCGTCACCCGGACGTGGTGATCAGCGTGGACACCTGGCGGCACGACGTCGGCGAGGCGGTCTGCGAGGCGGGCGCCGACGTGCTCAACGACGCGTGGGGCGGCTTCGACCCCAAGCTGGCGGAGGTCGCGGCACGGTACGGCGTGGGCCTGGTGTGCACGCACGCGGGCGAGGTGGAGCCCCGCACACGGCCGCACCGCATCGCGTACGACGACGTGATGGCGGACATCCTGCGCGTGACGCTCGGGCTGGCCGAACGGGCCGTCGCGCTCGGCGTCCGGCGCGACGCGATCATGATCGACCCGGGTCACGACTTCGGGAAGAACACCCGCCATTCCCTGGAGGCGACCCGGCGGCTGGGCGAGATGACGGAGACGGGCTGGCCCGTGCTCGTCTCGCTGTCCAACAAGGACTTCGTCGGGGAGACGCTCGACAAGCCGGTGAAGGAACGGGTGCTGGGCACGCTCGCGACGACGGCCGTCTCCGCGTGGCTGGGGGCACAGGTCTACCGCGTGCACGAGGTCGCGGAGACCAGGCAGGTGCTCGACATGGTGGCGTCGATCGCGGGGCACCGGGCCCCGGCGGTGGCGCGCCGCGGGCTCGCCTAGCGCACGCGGCAGGCGCCCCGCCGGGCCCGCGGGCGGGCCGGCGGGCGCCGCGCCGCTTACGCCCCGGCCTCCTTGGTGACCAGGCCGACCGCCTCGTCGACGTCGTCCGTCACATGGAACAGGCGCAGGTCCTGCGATCCCGCCTTGCCCTCCGCGATCAGGGTGTCGCGGAACCAGTCGACCAGGCCGCGCCAGTACGCCGTGCCGAAGAGGACGATCGGGAAGCGCGTGACCTTCTTGGTCTGCACCAGCGTCAGCGCCTCGAACAGCTCGTCCAGCGTGCCGAGTCCGCCCGGCAGCACGACGAACCCGCTCGCGTACTTCACGAACATCGTCTTGCGGACGAAGAAGTAGCGGAAATCCACACCGAGGTTGACGTAGGGGTTGAGGCCCTGCTCGAAGGGCAGCTCGATGCCGAGGCCGACGGAGATGCCGCCCGCCTCCGTCGCGCCCCTGTTGGCGGCCTCCATCGCGCCGGGGCCGCCGCCGGTGATGACCGCGAAGCCGGCCTCGACCAGGCCCCGGCCGAGCGCCACCCCGGCCTCGTACTCCGGCGAGCCCACCGGCGTGCGGGCCGAGCCGAACACACTGATGGCCGGCGGCAGTTCGGCGAGCGCGCCGAAGCCCTCGACGAACTCGGACTGGATGCGCATCACCCTGAAGGGATCCTCGTGCACCCAGTCCGCGGTGCCTCTGGTGTCCAGCAGATGCTGGTCGGTGGTGCCCTGCTGCATCTGGCCGTGCCTGCGCACGACCGGCCCACGGCGCTGTTCCCGCTGTGCGCGGGTTCCTTCGGGATGTGCCATTCCGCTCTCCCTCCGCTGATCGTTGCTGTTCAGCGTAGGCCCACAGGGCACCGGGGGCGGGCCGGTCAGGAGGTCAGCCAGGCGCGCAGCCGCTCCTCGCACTCCGGGATCAGTTCCGCGCGCACCCGCTCGTCCCGCTTGTGCGCGACCATGGGGTCGCCGGGTCCGTAGTTGACGGCGGGCACGCCGAGCGCCGAGAAGCGCGAGACGTCCGTCCAGCCGAACTTGGGCTTCGGCGTCCCCCCGACGGCCTCGATGAAGGCCGCGGCGGCCGGGTGGGACAGGCCGGGCAGCGCGCCGGGCGAGTGGTCGTCGACGACGAACTCCGCGACGCCGCAGCCCTCGAAGACCTCCCGGACGTGCGCCAGCGCCTCTTCCTGGGTGCGGTCGGGGGCGTAGCGGAAGTTGACGGTGACCGTGCAGGCGTCGGGGATGACATTGCCGGCGACGCCGCCCTCGATCCGTACGGCGTTGAGCCCCTCGTGGAACTCCAGGCCGTCGATGACCGGCCTGCGCGGCTCGTAGGCGGCGAGCCGGGCGAGGATCGGGGCCGCCGTGTGGATCGCGTTGCTGCCCATCCAGCCGCGCGCCGAGTGGGCCCGCTCGCCCTCGGTGCGCAGCAGGACCCGCAGGGTGCCCTGGCAGCCGCCCTCGACCTGGGCGTCGGTCGGCTCCAGCAGGACGGCGAAGTCGGCGGTGAGCCAGTCCGGGTGGGCCGCGGCGACGTGGCCGAGGCCGTTGAGGTGGGCGGCGACCTCTTCGTTGTCGTAGAAGACGAACGTCAGGTCGCGGTTGGGCGCGGGAACGGTCGCGGCGATGCGCAGCTGCACCGCGACGCCGGACTTCATGTCGCTGGTGCCGCAGCCCCACAGGAAGCCGTTCTCGTCCATGCGCGAGGGGACGTTGTCGGCGATGGGGACGGTGTCGATGTGCCCGGCGAGCACCACGCGTTCGGCGCGGCCCAGGTTCGTGCGGGCGACGACGTTGTTGCCGTACCGGTCGACGGTCAGGTGCGGCAGCGCGCGCAGCGCGTTCTCCACCGCGTCGGCGAGCGTCTTCTCGTTCCCGCTCTCCGAGGGGATGTCGACGAGCCGGGCGGTGAGGGCGGCGGCGTCGAGGGACAGGTCGAGTACGGCGTCATCCATGCCCGCGACTCTAACCCGGCCCCGCGGGGCCGGGCCCCGGCCGGAAGAATCCGGCGGATCCCGCGCGGAAGGCCCCGGAGTGCGGCCCGGGGCACGGCCCTCATGATTCTCATATCTCTCCAGTAACGTTTGCCGCATGTCCCGGATCTTCGTCACCCGTCGTGGTCGCCTGCTGCGCGTCGTGGCCGCCTGCGCCGTGCTGCTGGCGCTGATCGGTTACGGCGTGGCCCAGCTGGTGACGGGCGGCCCCGGCGCCCCCCGCTGCACCGTGCGGGCCAACGGCGCGTCGTACGCGATGGCGCCCGAGCAGGCCGTGAACGCCGCGACCATCTCGGCCGTGGGCGCCGCCCGCGGGCTGCCGGAGCGCGCGGTGACGATCGCGCTCGCGACGGCCATGCAGGAGTCGGGGCTGCGCAACATCCACCACGGCGACCGCGATTCGCTGGGCCTGTTCCAGCAGCGCCCGACGCAGGGCTGGGGCACGGCGGACCAGATCACCGACCCGGTGTACGCGGCGGGGAAGTTCTACGACCACCTCGTGCAGGTGCCCGGCTATTCGCGGCTGCCGCTGACGGTGGCCGCGCAGAAGGTGCAGCGCAGCGGCTTCCCGCAGGCGTACGCCAAGCACGAGCCGGACGCCTCGCTGCTGGCGTCGGGCCTGACGGGCCGGGCGGAGGCCGCCTTCAGCTGCACGACGAGCCCGGCGGACGGTCAGCACGGGGACCCCTCGGCGGTACGGACCAAGCTGCGGCGCGAGTTCGGCGCGACGGTGCTGCCGGCCACGGACGGCACCGGGGGCGCGGGCACCAACGGCGCGGCGGGCGCGGCCGCCCGCACGGTGACGGTGCCCGCGACGTCGACGACGGACGCGCCGGACGACGCGCCCACGCGGCGGGGCTGGCAGCTGGCGTCGTGGGCCATGGCCCACGCTTCCGAACTGCGGATCGAGCGCATCGACTTCGCCGGCCGCGAGTGGACGGCCGAGGACTCGCGGGACGGCTGGCGCGTGACGAAGGACGCCGCGGCCTCCCCGTCGTCAGAGGTCCGGATCACCACCGTTCAGTAGTACGAGCGGCCCCTCCTGCGGGGTATCCGCCCGGGGAGCGGGCGCAAATCCGGCATGCCCCGCGGAGCCCGTCCGGCTACTCCCAAGCCCCTTGCGACTAAAGGCTTGTACGCCTTTAGGACAACGTCGCACCCTGCGCGTTTTGCCCGGGAATTCCCGAAACCGATAATGCGACGCATTGCCAAGGCTTTACCTTCGGGCACCGCAACCTTCGAGGCTCTCACGCGGTAGTCACTGCGTCCGCTCGCCGGACAGCTAACGTCGTCAACTCCGCCAAAAGGAGCATCATGTCCCTCCCCCTTTCGCGTCGGATCGCCCGGGTAGCCCTGCTGGTCGCCGCCGGTGCCGCACCCGTCATCGGCGCGGCAGGAGCAGCCAACGCCGCGGACTTCAAGGCCCCTGAGCTCAGCGGTCTGAGCACCGTGGACGGCGCGAGCCTGGGCAACAACATCGCGGCCACCTCCCACAAGGCCGGCGTCGCGACGGCCGCGGTCGGCCACAAGGCCGTGGACACCGCCGCCCCGGGCGCCACGGACACGCTCGGCAAGACCGCCCAGAGCACCACCCCGGCCGCGCAGAAGGTGGCGGGCGACCTCGGGGGCTCGGCCGCGGGTGTCGTGGGCAGCACGGCGGAGACCGCGACGAAGGGCGGCCTGCCCACCGGTGGACTGCCGACCGGCGGCCTGCCGCTCGGCCACTGATCCGTCTTTCGTCACGCGAGAGGGCCCGGGAGCGATTCCCGGGCCCTCTCGCTTCTCGTGCGGGGTGCGGTCCCCGGTCAGGCGGACAGCCGCCGTACCGCCTCGGCCACCCGCTCGTCCGTGGCCGTGAACGCGACGCGGACGAACCGTTCGCCCGCCACTCCGTAGAAGTCGCCCGGCGCGACCAGGATGCCCCGCTCGGAGAGGTCCGCCACGGTGTCCCAGCACGGCTCGTCGCGCGTGGCCCACAGATACAGCGACGCCTCGCTGTGCTCGATCCGGAAGCCCGCGCGCTCGAGCGCGGCGCGCAGGGCCGCGCGCCGGCGCGCGTAGCGCTCGCGCTGCTCGGCGACGTGCGCGGTGTCCCCCAGGGCCGCGACGGTGGCCGCCTGGACGGGGGCGGCGACCATCATGCCGCCGTGCTTGCGGATCTGGAGCAGCTCGCCGAGCACCGCGGCGTCACCGGCGAGGAACGCGGCGCGGTAGCCGGCCAGGTTGGAGCGCTTGGAGAGCGAGTGGACGGCGACGATCCCCTCGTACGAGCCGCCGCACACCTCCGGGTGCAGCACCGAGACCGGGTCGGCCTCCCAGCCCAGCTCCAGATAGCACTCGTCGCTGAAGAGCAGCACGCCGTGCTCGCGCGCCCAGGCGACCGCCCGGCGCAGCTCGTCGGCGGTGAGGACCCGGCCGGTGGGGTTCGACGGGGAATTGAGCCACAGCAGCTTCACGCCGGCCGGGTCGAGGTCCCACGGGTCGTCGTAGACGACGGGCTCGGCGCCCGCGAGCCGCGCGCCGACCTCGTAGGTGGGGTAGGCGAGCCGCGGGTAGGCGACCTTGTCGCCCGCGGTGAGCCCGAGCTGCGTCGGCAGCCAGGCCACCAGCTCCTTGGAGCCGACGACGGGCAGGACGTTGGCGTGCGTCACGTCCCGGGCGCCCAGGCGGCGCTCCACCCAGCCGGTGAGCGCGTCGCGCAGCGCGGCCGTGCCCCACACCGTCGGATAGCCGGGGCTGTCGGCGGCGTCGGTCAGGGCCCGCTGGATCAGCTCGGGCACGGGGTCCACGGGGGTGCCGACCGACAGGTCGACGATGCCGTCGGGGTGGGCCGCGGCCGTCGCCTTGTACGGGTCGAGCCGGTCCCACGGAAAGACGGGAAGACGGGAAGAGACTGCGCCCACGGGTGCTCGCTCGCTCTCTTGCGGATGGGTGCTCGGATCAAATGCCGCGACCCCGCACGGCGCGAGGGCCGTACGGGGCCGTGGTGGCTGCCGCGAGAATCAGTGCTCGGGGTTGATGTCCGCCGGCAGCGCGGCGATGAAGGGGTGGTCACGCTCGATCAGGCCGAGCTTGGAGGCACCACCGGGCGAGCCGAGCTCGTCGAAGAACTCGACGTTCGCCTTGTAGTAGTCCTTCCACTCCTCAGGAGTGTCGTCCTCGTAGAAAATCGCTTCGACCGGGCAGACCGGTTCACAGGCACCACAGTCGACGCATTCGTCCGGGTGGATATACAAGGACCGGGAGCCCTCGTAGATGCAGTCGACGGGGCACTCCTCGATGCACGCCTTGTCCTTCACGTCGACACAAGGCTGCGCGATGACGTAGGTCACGCTGTCGTTCCTCCTCGGTAGGGCTCATCTCGCGCGGGAGCGCGGCGTCGTCGATGCCCACACCTAGTATCTCCGTTCCCGGGCAGTTGACGAACAAGAGGGGCGAGGAGAGCTGTGGAATTCACCACGGGCGGACGGCTGGAAGTCAGGATCAGTACCGCTGATGTGGGAAAAAGGGTATCTGTCCGACGGCTGAACGACCCCGGACGGTCCCCCGAGCGGTTCACGGACACCGTCGGGGTGCTCGACTCCTGGGACGGAGGTGTGCTGCGGATCACACGGCGGACCGGTGAGACGGTGGTGATCGAGGAGTCCTCGCTCGTCGCGGGCAAGGTGATCCCGGCCGCTCCGGCGCGCAGGCGCGGACCGGCCACGACGGTGCGGGAGCTCCAGGAGGCCGCGACGCGCGGCTGGCCCGCGCGGGAGACGGCGGCGCTGGGCGGCTGGACGCTGCGGGCCGCGGGCGGTTTCACCGCCCGGGCCAATTCGGTGCTGCCCCTGGGCGATTGCGGGATGCCGCTGCCGCGGGCCGTGGAGCGCGTCGTCGCCTGGTACGGGGAGCGCGGCCTGCCCGCCATCGTGCAGGTCACGACCGGCGACGCGGCCGAGGACGAGCGGCTGGACGCGGAGCTGGCGCGGCGCGGCTGGACGGCCGAGCGGCACGCCGTGGTGCGCACGGCCGCCCTGGCCCCCCTCGCCGACACCACGGCCGACACCGGCCGGGTGCTGCTCTCCCGGGAGCCGGACGAGGCGTGGCTGCGGGCGTACGGGCGCGCGTCGGCGTCCGCCGCCGACGCGCTGGCGGTGCTGACGGGCGGTCCCTCCGTGTGGTTCGCGACCGTGCCGGGCGAGGAGCGGCCCGCGGCCGTCGGGCGCTGCGTCGTCGACGGCCGGTGGGCGGGGTTCTCCGGGCTGGACGTGGACCCGGCCCGGCGCCGGGAGGGCCTGGGGACCCTGGTCATGGCCGCGCTGGCCGAGCGGGCGCTGAGCGAGGGCGCCTCGGCGGCGTACCTCCAGGTGATGACGGACAACGGCGGGGCGGACGCGCTCTACGACGGGCTCGGCTTCACCACGCACCACGCGTACCACTACCGTCGCGCGCCACGGGGATAGGCGGTCACAGGCGCACCATGGACACCGGCGGTGGGTGTTCTCCCCCACCGCCCCGAGCGGGTACGAGGACCTATGGATGACACCGACGACACCACTGGCCGACGGCGGCGGTTCGCGGAGGCGGCGCGGGAGGACCGCCCCGATCTCGCGGCGCTCTGCCTCCTGATCGGGGCCGAGGCGAACCCGGAGGAGGGCGAGGCGGCCATCGACGCGGCGCAGATCGAGCTGGACCGGCTGGCCGGGATGCTTCCCGCGCTGGGCCGCGCCGCCGCGCCCCGGCTGTGGGCCGCGGCCCTCGCGGAACTGCTCGGGGAGCGCTGCGGGTTCCGCGGCTCCCCCGCCGACTACCGGCGGCTGGAGTCCTCGCTCCTCGGCGAGGTGCTGCGGCGGCGGCGCGGGCTGCCGATCCTGCTGTCCGTGGTGTGGATGGAGGTGGCCCGGCGGGCCGGGGCGCCCGTCTACGGGGTGGCGCTGCCCGGCCACTTCGTCGTGGGCTTCGGCGACCCGGACGGGCCGCATGTGCTGGCCGACCCCTTCGACGGCGGACGGCAGCTGTCCGAGGACGAGGCCGGGCTGCTGGTGGCGGGCGCGACCGGGACGCCGCTGACGCCGTCGATGTTCTCCCCCGCCGAACCGCTGGAGATCGTGCTGCGCGTCCTCAACAACATCCGCGCCTGGGCCGCGGCCCGCCCCGAGCGGAGCGAGGTGCAGCTGTGGGCGGTCGACCTCTCGCTCCTCCTGCCGAGCCACCCGGCGCGGCTGCGGTACGAGCGGGCGGAGCTGCTGGTGGAGCGCGGGGACTTCGTGGGCGGGGCGCGGGAGATGGAGGAGTACGCGGAGGTGATCGACGCCCTGGAGCCGTCGGTGGCGCGGACGGTCCGCCGCGAGGCGCGGGCGGCGCGGGCCATGCTCAACTGAAGGGGCGGGGGGCTTTGCCTGAGCCCGTCGCCCGGCTGCGGACGGTCCGCCGCGTGCGGCATGCCGCTTGCGGCGGGGCGGGAGCACGGCTGCCGGCCGCGTGCGGCCTGCGGCGGGAGCGCGGCTGCGGGCCGTCCGCCGCGTGCCGCCTGCGGCGGGAGCTCCCCCGGCTACCGCCGGGAGGTGCCCCCACGGGCTGGATTTCCGGCACCCGGGTGAGCACGTGCGGGTCGGGACGGCCCGCGGCGGGCCGTCAGGCCCTGTCGCAAGCCAGCGCGTCCCGGACTATCAGGACCGCCGCGTCGTCCTTGAGTTCGCCCTCCGTGAAGGTCTCCAGGTCCGCGCGGAGGGCGCGGGCGAGTTCCGCCGGCGGCAGCCGGGCCCAGCGGGAAAGCCGCTCGCGCAGCGGGTAGAAGCGGCCCCGCGGGTCGCGTGCCTCGGTGACGCCGTCCGTGCACAGCACCAGCCACTCCGGCGAGGACGCGTCCGTACGGCAGGCCGCCGAGTCGACGGCCCGGCGCGGTGCGCCGGTGAGCGGGCCGAGCCCCAGCGGCAGCCCGAAGTGTTCGGGGAGCCGCTCCTCGACCCGGTCGCCGCTGATGACGTAGTACGGGATGTGGCCGCAGGACAGCACCCGGGTCGTCGTGCCGGGCGGGCCGACCTCCAGCAGCAGCGCGGTGACGAAGCGTTCGTCCGTGCCGGTCAGGGAGAGCGCGCTGTTGTGCCGCAGCAGCGCCCCCTCCATGTGGTCGGCGACGGCCTCCAGCGCGGCCTCGTGATAGGCCGCCTCCCGGAACGACGTGAGCACCGCGTGCCCCGCCCCGATCGCCGGCATGCCCTTGCCCTGGACGTCCCCTATGAGGATGCGCTGTCCGGCGGGGCTCTCCACCACCTCGTAGATGTCGCCGCCGACCCGGGCGCCCTCCTGCGCGGAGATGTAGAACCCGGCGATCCGCAGCGGCCCGGCGGTCAGGGGCAGCTCCCGCAGGATCGTGCGCTGCACGGCGTCCGCCACCATCCTCGTCCGGTCGTACGCCGCCTCACGCTCCAGCAGCGCCGCGCACAGGGCCACGGAGAAGCCGGCGACGAGGAGCGCGCCGAGGACCGCCACGAGCACGCCCGCCGTGTCCCAGCGGGGCATGATCACGCAGTGGGTCACCGCCTGGGCCGCCGCGAAGACCACGGCGACGACGACCGTGCGGCCCAGCGAGCAGAGCCGGGCGGCGATCAGGGGCATGACGCTCGCGATCAGGGCGAGCCGCAGCCGGGTGCCGGTCAGGCAGTCGAGCACGGCCAGCACGGCGATGCCCGCGATGAGCAGCGCGGTGAGGACGCGTCCGCCGTCGGGGACGCGCTTGATGTGCACGGCGGCGTTCCCCTCCCCCTCGCGTCCTCGTCTTCCGTAGGGACCCTACGACGGCCATATGACAGCCTTGCGACAGAGTGCCCGATTCTTGACGCGCCGCTACAGCCAGCCCTTGTCCCGGGCGATGCGGACGGCCTCGGCGCGGTTGCGCGCCCCGGTCTTCTGGATGGCTGTGGAGAGGTAGTTGCGGACGGTGCCGTGGGAGAGGTGCAGGGCCGCCGCCAGCTCCGCGTTGGTCGAGCCGCCGGCGGAGGCGCGGAGCACGGCGCGTTCGCGGTCGGTCAGCGGGTTCGCGCCCTCGGCGAGCGCCGCGGCGGCGAGGGTCGGGTCGATGACCCGCTCCCCGCGCAGCACCCTGCGCAGGGCGTCGGCGAGCTGGGCCGCGGGCGCGTCCTTGACGAGGAACGCCTCCGCGCCGGACTCCATCGCGCGGCGCAGATAGCCGGGGCGGCCGAAGGTCGTGAGGATGACCACCTTGAGCGCGGGCAGTTCGCGGCGGAGCAGCGCGGCGGCGTCGAGGCCGGTCATGCCGGGCATCTCGATGTCGAGCAGGGCGACGTCCGGGGCGTGCGCACGCGCGGCGTCGAGCACCTCGTCGCCGCGGGCGACCTGGGAGACGACCTCGATGTCACCCTCCAGTCCGAGCAGCGCGGCGAGGGCTTCACGGACCATGGACTGGTCCTCGGCGAGGAGCACCTTGATGGTGCGATCGGGTACGGCGGGGCTGGGCTGCTCGGTCACAGCGACAGGGTAGGTGCTCGGGCATGCCACCCCGGACGACGCCCGCCGCCCTGCCGGAGTGGCCGGTCCATGGGGGCGCCCCCACCCCCGTCGGGGGCGCCCCCACGCGTCTTCGCCGGCCGGCCGGGCCGGATCACAGTCCGCCGGGGCGCCTCCCAGCAGTAGCCGGGGGGACTTGAGCCGAAGTCGGGCCGGGCCTTACGAGCTCACATCAGTCACCATCGGCCCGTCCGGCACCGGAGGTGGTGCGGACAGCCGCCCGCACCCGGCCGGCGACGCCGGCCCGGACGAACCGCTAGGCATCCACCGCCACGCTCCGCGAGAGCGGCACGCGAGCCCGCAGACGGAAGCCGCCCTTGGGGCCCGGGCCCGTTTCGAGGCTGCCGTCCGCGAGCGCGAGCCGTTCCGTCAGGCCCGTGAGGCCGTTGCCGTACGCGCCCCGCGGGCCCCGGCCGTCGTCCGTGACGGTCAGGCACAGCTCGTCGTCCACCTCCACCAGGGAGATCTCGCAGCGGCGCGCCCCGCTGTGCCGCACCACGTTGGTCACGGCCTCCCGGAGCGCCCAGGCCAGCGCGCCCTCCTCGTCCGGCGGCAGGTCGGGATGGCCGGTAGTGGCCCGGTCGAGGTCCGCGGTGACGCCCGCGGCGGCGAGGGCCGTACGGGCTCCGGCGATCTCGGCGTCCAGGGTGGGGCGGCGAAAGCCGCTCACCGCCTCCCGTACGTCCACGAGTGCCTGGCGGCTGACCCGCTCGATGTCCGCGACCTGCTGCGCGGCCTGGTCGGGCTTGTCCGGCAGCATCCGGCCCGCCAGCTCGCTCTTGAGCGTGATGAGCGACAGCGAGTGGCCGAGGAGGTCGTGCAGATCGCGGGCGAGCCGCAGCCGTTCCTCGTTGGCGGCGAGGTGGGCGACGGTGGCCCGCGCCTCGCGCAGCGCCCTCGTCGTACGGGCCATCTGCCGCACGCCGACCATCGCGAAGCCACCGAGCAGCGCCGGGAGGACGAGCACCGGCAGGAACGTGTCGGTGTCCGGGATGTTGAGCCCGACGGCGAACATCCCGCCCAGGGCCAGCAGGATCGCGAAGCGCGACACCTTCATCGGCAGGCCGGCGCCACAGCCGACGCACACATAGACGAAGAGGACGAGCCAGGGGGCGCCGAGCGTCAGCGACAGCACGACGGCCATCACGAGCAGCAGGACGAGCACGGGAAGCACCCGTTCGTCCATCGGCCGCGAGGTCTTCTGGAGGACGAGGGCGATGTAGACGAGGACGAAGGCCAGCAGGCCCAGCCCGCCGAGAATGTCGGCGGCCATCGTGTGGTGGTCGCCGAGGACGTCCTCGGCCGGTGCCGCCAGATAGGCGAACCAGATCCCGACCCAGGCCAGCTTGACCAGCGCCTGGCGCCGGGTGTCGGGCCGGGTGCCGATGCCGTTGAACTCCACCGGTTCGTCATCGGCCGCGAGGATGCCACGCCACCACTCCCGGCAGCGTACGAGCACGCTCATCGCGCTTCCTTCCTCACGGCCGACGGCATCGGTGTGTCAGGCCTTGTGGGTGTCCTTGCGGTACAGCCAGGCGGCGGCACCGGCGAAGATCACAAGGTAGGCGAACAGGATGGAGACGTCCTTCAGGTGCGGCGCGTCGCCCTGCTCGATGGCCTGGCCGAGCGCGGCGTAGGCATGGGTGGGCACCCACTCCGTGATGTTCTGCAGCCACTTCGGGAAGGTCGCGGTCGGCATCCACAGGCCGCCCAGCACGGACAGGCCGAAGTAGATGATCATCGTGATGGGGCGCACGGCGTCGCCGGTGGCGAGATAGCCGACCGCCACACCGAGGGCGGCGAAGACGATGCTGCCCGCCCAGATCGCACCGGTCAGCGCGAACCACTGCCAGGCCGCGTCCATCCGCACGTCCTTGACGAGGGCGGCGACGGCGAAGACGACCAGGATCGACGGCAGGGACACCACGGCGGCGGAGGCGACCTTCGCCGTCACATAGCCGCGGCCCGGCAGCGCGGTGAGCCGCAGCTGGCGCACCCAGCCCTTCTCGCGCTCCTTGGCTATGCGCTCGCTGTTGCCCACGAGCACGGCGGTGATCGCGCCGAAGGAGGCCATGGAGACCATCATCAGCAGCGGCAGCGTCAGGTGCGTGCCCTTGACGATCTCCGTGGAGCTCGCGCCGCCCGCGATCAGCAGATACAGACCCGCGGGGTAGACGACGGAGAAGAACATGAACTTCTTGTTGCGCAGGGTGCGCGCGATTTCCAGCTTGATCAGGGTGTTCATCGGGCCGCCTCCTCGGCGGTCGCGGCGTCGGTGATGGCGATGAAGGCCTGCTCCAGGCCGAGGCCCGCGACCTCCAGATTGCGCGGGTAGAGACCCAGGCCGTAGAGCGCGTGGACCGTGGCGTCGGCGTCGTGCGACTGGATGCGCACGGTGCGGCCGGACACCTCCAGGGAGGACAGGAACGGCAGCTCGCGCAGCGCGGCCTCGCCGATGTGCCCGTCCAGGTCGAAGACGATCCGGCGGGCGCCCGCCTTGGCCTTGATCTCGGCGGCCGAGCCGTCGGCGAGCACGCGCCCGCGGTGCAGCACGATCACCCGGTCGGCGATCGCGTCGGCCTCCTCCAGATAGTGCGTGGCGAAGAGGACCGCGCGGCCCTCCCGGGCCTGCTGCCGCATGACGCTCCAGAACGCCTGCCGGGCGGAGACGTCCATGCCGGTGGTCGGCTCGTCGAGCACGACGAGCTCATTGGCCCCGGCGGTGGCGAGGGCGAAGCGCACCCGCTGCTCCTGGCCGCCGGAGAGCTTGTTGACCATGCGGTCGGCGATCTCGGCGAGGTCCGCCTTCTCCAGGACCTCCTGCACCGGATACGCCCGGGGGTGCAGGTCGCAGGCGAGCTTCACGAGCTCGCGGACCTTCACCTCCTCCATCAGGCCGCCGCTCTGGAGCATCGCGCCGACCTTGCCCTGGGCGATGGCCCCCTGCGGCGAGGTCCCGAAGAGCTCCACGCGGCCGGCGTCGGGGGTCCGCAGGCCGAGGAGGAGGTCGAGGGTCGAGGACTTGCCTGCGCCATTGGGGCCGAGGAGGGCGACGGTCTCGCCCGGGTACAGCTGAAGGTCCAGGTCGGCGACGGCCCGGACTTCGCCGTAACTCTTGCTTACGTTCTCAAAGCTGACCACGGGGGCGCCGGTGCGGCGCCCTTCCCCCGTGAACGTGCTCGCTGTAGTGGTCATACCCAAGATGGTTCCAGGCCGTGGCCCCGCCCGGCAGTGTCAGCCGTCGTGTGCTGCCGATGACAGATGTCATGGTTCGGATAACCGGCAGGTCACGAGCCCCGGACGCACGCGAGCCCCCGTGCCGGGTGGGGCACGGGGGCTCAGCCGGTCCGACGGTGTCCGTCAGCTCGGGTTGAGCGGGATGACGCCGACGCGCTCGGCGGGCGTCTTGCCCAGCAGGGCCTTGCGCAGGGCGCCCACGACGTCCTGCGGGGTCACCTCGGTCTTGCTGCCGTCACCGCGCTGGACGCGGATGCCCGCGAAGGTCGTCCCGTACAGCTCCTTGACGGCTTCGAGGTTGTAGCTCTCGACGAGCTTGCCGTCGACCTCCTTGACCGAAAGGATCTTCGGCAGCGAGTGGTCGGGGCCGAACTGGATCTTGTGTGCCGGGTCGGTCTGCACGGTGACCAGGCCGGACATGGCGGGAATCGCGAAGCTCTGCATCTCCCGGTCGACCTCGGCCTTGCTGACCTTCGGCTGCTGGTCCGCGCTGGGCAGCTCCACGGTCTTGTCCTGACCGGTGGCCGCCCGGTCGCGGTACGCCTGGGCGACGGCGGCGACAGCCTTGTCGGTGTCCAGGCCCTGGTACGCCTGGCCGTAGACCGGCACGGCCTTGCCCGCCTCGAACTTGATCGTGCCTTCCTTGGCGGCGCCCGTCTCGCCGGAGGCCCGCTTCAGGGCGTCCGCGATCTTCTCCTCGTCGGCGCCGATCGAGGGCTCCGCCGTACGGGTGCCGCCGACGAGGGAGCCGATGACGGTGAGCGGGTTGTAGTCCCGCCCGGCCGCCGCCCGCACCGTGGCCTGCGTGTCGATGGTCAGCCCGGCCACGGCCGGCTTGAGCGTCGCCTGCTTGCCGCCGATCGACACCTTCAGCGGCGCCGTCGCGCGGTCGCCGAGGGCGGAGTCGAGCTTCTGCACGGCCTGCTCCTTGGAGCTGCCGCCGATGGCCACGCCCAGCACGGTGGTGCCGTTCGGCACATCGGCGTGGTCGAGCAGCAGCCCGGCGCCGTACGCGACACCGACGATGCCGACGAGCGCGCCACCGGCCAGGACGAGCTTGGAGCGGCCCTTCTTCTTCGGGGCGCTCTTCACGGGCGCGCTCTTGGCCGGGGCGCCCTTGGCCGGTGCGCTCTTGGTCTCGGAGGACGCCGCGCCGGGCGCGGGCACCTTCGGCTTCGGCACGGCCACGCGGGGCGCGCCGCTGTCCACGGGCGCCTTGGCGCCGGGGCCCGCGGGCGGGGGCACGGCGGGCACGCCGCTGACGAGCGTCTCGCCGGCCGCCGGCCGCCCGCCGGGCGGGGGCACCTTGGCGCCGCCCTTCTTGCCGCCGCCCTTGCCGCCCTTGGGGCCGCCCTTGGCCTGCTTCGGCGCCTGGGTGCCCGCGGGGGCCTGCGGGCCCGCCTGCGCGCCGGCGGCCGGAGCCGGGACGCGCGGGAAGCCTTCGCGCGGCGTGTCCGTGCGTCCGTCGGCGAAGGCGCCGCCGCCGGGCGGAGCGGGGGCGAACGGATCCGCGAGGGCGTTGTGGCCCATGGCGGGCGCGGGGAACTGCTGCGTGGACTCCACTGCCTCGTTCCACGGCGCGGCACCGGCCGCCGGGGGCGCGCCCGGGGTGCCCGTGGCCATGGGGTCGGCGGGCCACGGCGTGGCACCGGTCGTGGAGGGGGCGGCGGGCCACGGCGTGCTGCCCGTCGTGGACGCGCCGGGGACGGCACCGGTCGTCGAAGAACCGCCCGGCCAGTCGTCGACCTGCGAAGCACCGGCGACAGCACCACCGGGCGCCTGCGGCTGCTGCACGGCACCGGTCGTCGAAGAGCCACCCGGCCAGTCGTCGACCTGCGAAGCACCGGCGACAGCACCACCGGGCGCCTGCGGCTGCTGCACGGCACCGGTCGTCGAAGAACCGCCCGGCCAGTCGTCGACCTGCGGGCTCCCCGTCGTGGGCGCCCCGCCGGGCCACGGCGCCGCGCCACCGGGCGCGGGCGGCTGCGGTACGGCACCGGTCGTCGAGGAACCGCCCGGCCAGTCGTCGTCCTGCGAACCGGAACGGCGCGCGGCACGCCCGGTCGCGGCGGCGTTGCCCTGCCAGGGCGTGCCGCCCGTGGCGGACGCGTCGAGCGGCCAGTCGTCGGCGGGGGCGGGTGCGCCCGCGGCCTGGGCACCGCCAGGCCAGGGGGTCGCCGCGGTGGTGGAGGGGCTGCCCGGCCAGTCGTCGGCCGGGGCGCCGGGGGCGGCCGGGCCGCCGTTCTGCCAGGGCGTGGCGCTGGTCGTGGAGGCGGCCGGCGGCCAGTCGTCCAGGGGCGCGGCGACGGCCGGGGGCGCCTGCATCACGGGGTTCGCGCCGGTGGCCAGCGGGTCGGCGGGCCAGGGCGTGGCGGCGGTGGTCGAGGGGTCCGGGGCACCGGTCATGGGTGCCTGCCGGGGGACGCCACCGCTCGGGGTGCCACCGGAAGCGGAACCTCCGCCGAAGCCACCGGCCGCGCCGGAGCCGTCGCCTGACGCACCGCCGACAGCACCGCCCTGCGTGCCCGGACGCCGGTTGGCGCCGGTCGAGGGGCCGGGGGCGGACGGGCCGGACTTGCGCGGCGCGAACCAGTCGCTCGTCTTCTCCTTCTCACCCTTGCCACCCCCCTGACGCTCGGCCTCCGCGCGCGCCGGGGCCGCGGACGGCTCGGGGCGGCGGGGCAGCGCGGGCTTGCGCTCGGCGGCGGGCGCGGCCGGAGCGCCGGGCGCCGCCGGGGCGTTGTCGCCCTCGGCCGCCTCGTCAGCCACGGGCGTGCGCATGATGACCGGCGGAATGGGGCGCGAACCCGGGATGTTGATGCGGATCCGCGTCGTCAGCGTGGTCTCGGTCCTGGGCTCTTCCGGCTTCGGCGGCACGGCCGGCTCCTCGCTGCCGCCACCGTCCGAGGACGCGTGACGGGTTCCGTACGGCGGGGTCCCCGACGGGTAAGCGGCGCCACCGCGCCCCTGGGGCCCGGAGGACGAACTGTCAGATTCACGGCTCAAAGCAGGTTCTCCCGGTTAGCTCCGCCGCCCGTCATGACCTCGTTCGGGCGGCTCGGCGGCGCGCACCACCATACTGGGCACCGCGGATACGCACTTGACGGCTGCCGGATCCCCCCGGCGGCAGGAAGTACGGGGCGCGCCTTCGCGCCTCGCGCTCCTCAGGCAGAAATCGTCACGTCACTTGCCAAGTCGGACTGAAGGCCCGTCCGGTTGCGGCACTTTCGGGAGCGTGGCGCAGATCACAGCCACGGCCATCCCGCCCAGCAGGAAGGCGTACGAGCCCAGTCCGGCACTGAAGAGGAAGTCGCCCTCCGGTCTGCTCGCGGTCAGCAGCAGCACGGCGACGATCCAGCCGATCCCGGGCGCCATGCCGCCGCCGCGGGTGCGGGTCGCGAGGAGCCCGCCGTAGCTCAGCCCGGCGATGGCCAGCAGAGCCAGCGTCAACCCGCCGGGGAACCAGCCGCCTTGCACCAGCGATCCGGCGGCCCCGGCCAGCGCCCCGAGGACGGTGAGGCCGAGGTAGGAGCCGATGCGCGCGGCGCCGATCGGGGAGGCCATGCCGCTCACGCGTCCACCCCCGCGAACAGGTCGTCCTCGCGCTCGGCACCCGCGGTGCCCCGCGCGAGTCTGTAGTACTCGGTGGCGAAGAGCGGCTGCCCCAGGTCGTTGGAGAGCGCGAAGAAGGGGCCGTCCACGGCGATCTGCGTCACGTGGGCGCGCATCGCGGCCGCCTTGGCCTCGGCGTGGGCGGAGCCGTCGATCGCCGCCGTCACCTCGGCGTCGTCGACGACACCCGGCACGTCCGTCTCGGCGGCGATGCCCGGGAAGGGCTTGCCGACGCCCATCTCGCGCAGCCGTGCGAAGCCTTCCTCCAGGACGGAGCGCGGCACGCAGTTCCAGTAGACCTTCGCGATCTCGTGCGGGTCGCCGAGGTCGCGGCGGAAGGCGCTCTCCCCCGCGAGCTCCACGGCGCGCATCGCGACGCGGTGCGCCTGGATGTGGTCGGGATGGCCGTAGCCGCCCTCGGGGTCGTAGGTGACCAGCACCTGGGGCCGCGTCTCGCGGATCACCTCCACGAGGGAGGTGGCCGCCTCGTCCACGTCGGCCTGCCAGAAGGACCGGGGGCGCTCGTTCTGCGGGGCGCCCAGCATGCCGGAGTCGCGGTAACGCCCGGGGCCGCCGAGGAAGCGGTGGTCGGTGACGCCCAGCTCCCGCATGGCGTCGGCGAGCTCGCCCGCGCGGTACGGCCCGAGGGCGTCGTCCCGGTCGGCGGCGAGATGCGCCAGTTCGCCCGGGATCACCTCGCCCTCTTCACCGAGGGTGCAGGTCACGAGGGTGACATGGGCCCCTTCGGCGGCGTACTTGGCCATGGTCGCGCCGTTGTTGATCGATTCGTCGTCCGGGTGCGCGTGCACCAGGATCAGCCGGCGGCCCGTCGAGGGGAAGCGGTCGGTCATGGGAACAGCCTACGAGCCCGGCCGGCCCCGCGGGGCGCCCGCCCGCACTGTCGCCGGCGCCCGCGGGCCGTTCAGAACTTGATGTTGCTGATGACGTCGGTTGCGCTCTTGGTCAGCTGGTTGAGCGTCGGGGCGATCGACGAGCTCGAGAGGTAGAACCCCAGCAGCACGCAGACCGCGGCGTGGCCCGCCTTCAGCCCGGACTTCCGGACCAGCAGGAAGACGATGATCGCCAGCAGCACCACCGCCGAAATCGAGAGTGCCACAGCGGTTCACCTCCATGTACGCGCGGTCGGACGGACAAGGGACGGATGGCATACGGATGCCACCCGCGAGATACCAACTATGCGTCAGTGATCATAACTTTCCGGTGCCCCAACCTCACTCGGTGCACAGGAGCAAATCCGGGGCGCACGGCGAGATCGCGCCGCCCTCGCCGTAGGCTCGCCGGCATGACCGGACAGCTCACATTCCCACGGCAGTACGCCAGAACCCAGCGCTTCTCCCTCGGCGCGCCGCGCTCATTCACCGTGTCGCCGGATGGTTCACGTGTCGTCTTCCTGCGCTCCCGCACCGGTTTCGATCGGGCAAACGTTCTGTGGGTGCTCGACCCCGCGACCGGACGGGAGTATCCGGCCGCCGATCCCGCGGTGTTGCTGGGTGGCGCGGACGAGGAGCTGTCGGCGGAGGAGCGGGCCCGGCGCGAGCGCAGCCGCGAGGGGGCGGCGGGCGTCGTCGGCTATGCGGTGGACAGCGCCGTGGAGTTGGCGGCATTCGCCCTCTCGGGGCGGTTGTTCATCGCGGAGTTGCGCGGCGGCACCGCCCGTGAGCTGGTCGTTCCCGGCCCGGTGGCCGATCCGCGCCCGTCGCCCGACGGCCGCCGGATCGCCTATGCCGCGGGCGGCGCGCTGCGGGTCGTCGAGGCGGACGGCAGCGGCGACCGCGCCCTGGCCGAGCCGGAGAGCGCCACGGTGACCTGGGGGCTGGCGGAGTTCATCGCGGCCGAGGAGATGCACCGCACGCGCGGCTTCTGGTGGGCGCCGGACGGAGAGTCCCTGCTGGTCGCACGCGTGGACGACGCGGCCGTGCGGCGCTGGTGGATCGCCGACCCGGCCCATCCGGACCGCGAGCCCGCCGAGGTCGCCTATCCGGCGGCCGGCACGCCCAACGCCGAGGTGACGCTGTCGCTGCTGGGCCTCGACGGCTCGCGCACGGACGTCGAGTGGGACCGTGCACGTTACCCCTACCTGGCACAGGCGCACTGGTCACAAGGCAATCCGCCGCTGCTGCTCGCACAGGCGCGCGACCAGCGGAGCCAGGTGTTCCTGACCGTCGACACGGCCACCGGCGCGACCCGCGTCCTGCATACGGAGGAGGACGCAAACTGGCTGGATCTTTTCCCTGGCGCGCCCGCCTGGACCCCGGACGGCCGACTGGTACGGATCTCCGACGAGGGCGGCGTACGGGCCCTGACGGTGGGCGACCGGGCCCTGACCGGACCGGCGTTGCACGTCCGCGCCGTACTCGACGTCGGCCCCGGCGACCTGCTCGTCTCCGCCTCCGCCGGGCCGGAGGCGAAGGAGCCGGAGACCGGCGAGACCCATGTCTACCGCGTCGGCGAGCACGGCGTGGAGCGCGTCTCGGAGGGCCGGGGGTGGCACTCGGCGGTGCGGTCCGGCGCGGTGACCGTCCTGGTGTCGACATCGCTGGAGCACAGCGGGGCGACGGTTCGGGTCCTGCGCGACGGCGTGCGGACCGCCACGGTCACCTCCCACGCGGAAGCGCCGGTGCTGGCCTCCCGCGCGCGGCTCACCGAGGCGGGCGCGCGGCGCATCCCGTGCGCCGTCCTGCTGCCGGCCGGCTACGCGGAGGGTGACGGGCCGCTTCCGGTGCTCATGGACCCGTACGGCGGACCGCACGGGCCGCGCGTGGTGGCCGCGCACAACGCCCACCTGACCTCGCAGTGGTTCGCCGACCAGGGCTTCGCGGTGGTGGTCGCCGACGGCCGGGGCACCCCGCACCGCTCCCCCGGGTGGGAGAAGGCGATCCGGGACGACTTCGCGGGCGTGACCCTTGACGACCAGGTCGAGGCGGTCCGGGCGCTCGCCGAGGAGTACCCCCTGGACCTGGGCCGGGTCGCGATCCGCGGCTGGTCGTACGGCGGCTATCTCGCGGCACTGGCCGTGCTGCGCCGCCCCGACGTCTTCCACGCGGGCATCGCGGGCGCCCCGGTCACGGACTGGCGGCTGTACGACACCCACTACACCGAGCGCTATCTCGGCGACCCGGCGGAGCGGCCGGCGGTCTACGCCCGCAATTCGCTGGTCACCGACGAGGGACTGGGCGAGACGGCCGGGCAGGCGCGGCCGTTGATGATCATCCACGGCCTCGCCGACGACAACGTGGTCGCGGCCCACACCCTCCGGCTGTCCTCCGCCCTCCTCGCCGCGGGCCGCCCGCACGAGGTGCTGCCGCTGTCCGGGGTGACGCACATGACGCCGCAGGAGCAGGTGGCGGAGAACCTCCTGCTGCTGCAAGTGGACTTCCTCAAGCGGTCGTTGGGCATGTAGCCAGGGCCGCTCCCGCCGGACGGGGTCGCGCATGGCAGTCGACCCAGCCACATCGAGCCCGTCCGGCGATCGAGGACACCGCCGCGCAGCGGTGGTGCGGAACAGGGCGGCCCGCGGAAACAGCCATCCGGTCCCCACAGTCCGACAGGGCTGTCAAGCACGGCCCGCGCTCGATCCCCTCAACCTTCACCCAAGAAGCGCCGCCTCCGCACGCAGACCCCTTGACTGCGCCGCGAATCCATTGCCAAAGTCCGCTCAACCCACCGTGCGCTCCAGGTCCGCGATGGGCCAACTGGTCTACAGTGCGGGGGATTTACGCAATGACGAGTCCTTCCCTGAGCACCCTGGCACCATCGGAGCCGACGGGCCGCTCACCCGGCCGGCTGATGTGGCGCCGGTTCAAGCGTGACCGCGCCGGGGTGATCTCCGCGTACGTCGTGCTGTTCTTCTTCCTCGTCGCCCTGGCCGCCCCGCTGATCTCCAAGCTCTACGGGAAGGACGCGACGACCACCTACGGGCTGAACGAGCGGGGCCTGCTCAACGAGTTCGGCTATCCCGTGCAGCCCAACGGCGGCGTGTCCGGCCGCTTCTGGTTCGGCATCGAGCCGACCCTCGGCCGGGACGTGCTGACCCAGCTGGTCTACGGGATCCGCACCTCCCTGCTCATCGCGACCGCCTCCACCGTCCTGTGTGTGATCACGGGCGTCCTGGTGGGGGTGACGGCCGGATATCTGGGCGGGCGGACGGACTATTTCCTGGGGCGGTTCATCGACCTGCTGCTGGCCTTTCCCTCGCAGCTGTCCTTCATCGCCTTCACGCCGGTCGTCTACTCCCTCTTCGTCAGCCCGGAGAAGGAGACGCCCACCTATCTGCGGGTGGTCACCCTGATCCTCGTCCTGTGGGTGCTGGGCTGGATGGGGCTGGCGCGACTGCTGCGCGGGCAGGTACTGAGCCTGCGGGAGCGGGAGTTCGTCGAGGCGGCCAAGGTCACCGGAGCCTCCCCCTGGCGGATCATCAGCAAGGAGCTGCTGCCCAATCTCTGGACGCCGATCCTGGTGCAGTCGACGCTGATGCTGCCCTCGATCGTGACCATCGAGGCGGGCCTGTCCTTCATCGGCGTCGGCATCGTGGAACCCACCCCCGACTGGGGCCGGATGTTCGCGAACGGCGCCCATTACTACGAGAGCGACATCACCTACATCTTCTTCCCCGGCCTCGCGATGATCATTTTCGTGGTCGCCTTCAACCTGCTCGGGGACTCGGTCCGGGACGCCTTCGACCCCCGGACCGGGCGCTGACGCAGGCGCCCTACCAGTTATCGACGGACAGGCAGGTGCATCGACCCATGAACGCGTTGACGAGATATCGCAGGTCGAGAGCGCGGTGGTGCGGCGCCGCGGCCCTGGCGGCCGGGGCCCTGGTGCTCTCCGCGTGCAGCAGCGGAGGCGGCGGCGGGGACGGGGCGAAGGACCAGGGGCCCGGCGCGGACAAGAACAGGGCCTCGAACTACTCGATCGGCACCAAGGAGGACTCGGCCGGCCCCGCCCCCGACGTCCCCGGCGCCAAGAAGGGCGGCACCGTAGGCGTCCTCCAGCGCGACGCCTTCGTCCACCTGGACCCGGCGCAGATCTACTACAGCGACATGCTCACCGATCAGATGCTCTACAACCGCTCGCTGACCTCGTACAAGGTGGACGACAAAGGCAAGGTCAAGGTCGTCGGCGATCTGGCGACCGACGCGGGCACGCCCTCCGACGGCGGGAAGACCTGGAAGTTCACCCTCAAGGACGGCCTGAAGTTCGAGGACGGCTCGGCCATCACCTCCCAGGACGTCCGGTGGGGCATCGAGCGGCTCTACGCCGACTTCGAGACGGACGGCCCGATGTACATCCCGCAGTGGCTCTCCGGTGACGGCACCGCCTTCCGCAAGGCACTGCCCGACGGCCCGTACAAGGGCGGGCACCTGCCCTCGTCCGTGCTGGACACCCCGGACGACAAGACGCTCGTCCTCCACTTCCGGGCGCCGCACGCGGACACGCCCTTCGCGACCGCGATGCCCAACATCGGCGCGGTCAAGGCGGCGAAGGACACCCAGCGGAAGTACGACAACGCGCCCTTCTCCTCGGGCCCGTACAAGGTCGGGGACTACAAGGTCGGCAAGTCGCTGACGCTGGTGCGCAACGACCAGTGGGACCCGAAGACGGACCCCGTGCGCCATCAGTACGCCGACCGGTTCGAGATCAGCTTCGGCCATCAGCTCGCCGACTCCACCCGCCGGTTCCTCGCCGACCAGGGCGGCGACAAGAACGCCATGTCGTTCACCAACGCCGTCGCGCCGGAGATGACGGAGAAGGTGCTGAACCAGCCGGACACCAAGGACCGCCGCTTCGTGGAGATCCAGCCGTACGTCGACTACATCAGCTTCAACATGAACCGGCTGAAGGACGTCAGGGTCCGCAAGGCGCTCGCGTACGCCATGCCCAACGGGCAGATCCTCCAGCAGATGGGCGGCACGACCGCCGGAGTGCTGGCCACCAACTACCTCTCCCCCGCCATGGACGGCTACCAGCCGACCGACCCCTACGGGAAGAAGGCCAAGCCCGCCGGTGACCCGGACAAGGCCAGGGAGCTGCTGAAGGAGGCCGGCAAGGAGGGGCAGGAGATCGTCTACGCCTACCCCAACACGGACCTCCAGCAGAAGATCTCGGTGGTCGTCACCCAGGCGCTGGAGCGCGCCGGCTTCAAGGTGCAGAAGAAGGAGATCGACTCCAACACCTGGCCGACCGCGATCGCCGAGGTGAAGAACAAGTTCGACATCTACCGCACCTCGTGGGGCGCGGACTGGCCCGTCTCCTCGACGGTGGTGCCCCCGCTCTTCGACGGCCGGGGGATCGCCGACGGCGCCCAGAACTACGGTCACCTCAACGACGTCGCCGTCAACAAGGAGATCGACCGGATCAACGCCATCCCGGACGTGAAGAAGGCCGCGCCCGAGTGGCAGAAGCTCGCGGACAAGATCTTCACGGACGATGTCCCGGGCGTGCCGACCTTCTACAACCGGCAGTTCGCGCTGTGGGGTTCGAACCTCGGCGGGGTCCGCTACCACCCGGTCTACGGCACCGCCGACCCGACTGGCGTCTACGTCAAATAGCGCCGGCCCCCGTGCGGCCGGGCCCCCGCCGGCCCGGCCGCACCCGC
The DNA here is from genome assembly GCF_044387105.1 of Streptomyces sp. NPDC020379. Classification (NCBI taxonomy): domain Bacteria; kingdom Bacillati; phylum Actinomycetota; class Actinomycetes; order Kitasatosporales; family Streptomycetaceae; genus Streptomyces; species Streptomyces sp. NPDC020379. Next base: position 2,176 of record NZ_JBIRVR010000012.1, on the reverse strand, counting down.
GCCCCGGACCCGTACCGCCCGTCCGGCCCGCGCCCCGCCCTCCGGACAGCCCGCCGACCGGAAGACCGCGAACCATGCTTCGATTCCTCGCCCGCCGCTCGCTCGGCGCGATCGTGATCATCCTGCTGATCAGCGCGATCACCTTCCTGCTCTTCTTCGCGCTGCCCTCCGAGCCGGCCCTGATGTCCTGCGGCAAGAACTGCACCCCGGACGCCATCGCCGTCATCAACAAGAACCTGGGACTCGACCAGCCGGTGCCCGTCCAGTACTGGCACTACATGACGGGCATCTTCGTCGGCCGCGACTTCTCCGTCGGCCACTGCCCGGCCCCCTGCTTCGGCTATTCCTTCTCCAACCAGCAGCCCGTCTGGGGCACCATCGTCGACCGCTTCCCCACCACCTTGTCCATCACCCTCGGCGGGGCGGCCGTCTTCCTCGTCGTGGGCGTCGGCATCGGGATGATCGCCGCGGCCTTCCGCGGCACCTGGATCGACAAGTTCTTCAGCTCCCTGTCGCTGGTCGGCAACGCCCTCCAGATCTACTTCGTCGGCGTGATCGCGCTCGCGGTCCTCGTCAGCGGGCTGCACTGGATGGACAACCCCGCCTACTACCCGATCACCCAGAACCCCGGGAAGTGGTTCATGGGGATGCTCATCCCCTGGCTGGTGCTCTCCATCATCTTCATCGCCAACTACAGCCGCATGACGCGCTCCCAGATGATCGAGCAGCTGGGCGAGGACCATGTGCGCACCGCGCGCGCCAAGGGCCTCAGCCGCCGCGCCGTCTTCTTCCGCTATGCCTGGCGGGGCGCGCTGGCCCCGATCGTCACCATCTTCGGCATCGACCTCGGGTCGCTCTTCGGCGGCGCGATCATCACCGAGTTCACCTTCAGCCTGCACGGGCTGGGGCGGCTGGCCGTCTCCTCGGTCAGCGAGACCGACCTGCCCACCCTGATGGCGGTGATGCTGGTCGGCTGCACGGCGATCGTCGTCGCCAACATCGTGGTGGACGCCGCCTACGCCCTCATCGACCCGCGCGTGCGCCTCGCCTAGGAGCAACGACACCGTGACCACATCCGAGGGCGCGTTCCTGGCCGTACGGGACCTGTTCGTCCGCTTCGACACCGAGGACGGCGTCGTCAAGGCCGTCGACGGGCTCTCCTTCGAGCTGGAACGCGGCCGCACGCTCGGCATCGTCGGCGAGTCCGGCTCCGGGAAGTCCGTCACCAACCTCGCGGTCCTCGGGCTGCACGACCCGCGGCACACCGAGATCAAGGGCGAGATCCTGCTCGACGGACAGGAGCTGACCGGCGCGCCCGAGTCCACGCTGGAGAAGCTCCGCGGCAACAAGATGGCCATGATCTTCCAGGACTCGCTCACCGCGCTCTCGCCGTACTACACCGTCGGCCGCCAGATCGCCGAGCCCTACCGCAAGCACACCGGCGCCTCCCGGCGCGAGGCCCGGCAGCGCGCCGTGGAGATGCTCGACAAGGTCGGCATCCCCAACGCCACGCTGCGCGTGGACGATTACCCGCACCAGTTCTCCGGCGGGATGCGGCAGCGGGCGATGATCGCGATGGCCCTCGTCTGCGACCCCGAGCTGCTGATCGCCGACGAGCCGACGACGGCCCTCGACGTCACCGTGCAGGCCCAGATCCTCGACCTGCTCAAGGAGCTCCAGCAGCAGACCGGTTCGGCGATCATCCTCATCACCCACGACCTCGGGGTGGTCGCCCACACGGTGGACGAGCTGCTGGTGATGTACGCCGGCCGGGCCGTGGAGCGCGGCACGGTCCGCGAGGTGCTGCACGAGCCCCGCCACCCTTACACCTGGGGGCTGCTGAACTCCATGCCGCTGCTGGACTCCGACGTCGAGGAGCCGCTCGTGCCCATCCCCGGCACCCCGCCGAGCCTGCTCACGCCGCCGCCCGGCTGCCCCTTCCACCCGCGCTGCGGCTACGTCGCCGAGGTCGGCGGCGACCGGTGCTCGACCTCGCGCCCCGAGCTGCCGCCCGGCCACGGCGCGGCCTGCCACCTCCCGCCCGCCCGGCGGCGGACGGCCTTCGACCGGCCCGAGGAGTCCCGATGAGTTTCCTGAGTCAACCTCTAGGCCGCCACGGACTCGTCGGCTGCCGCTTTGATCTTGCCGTTGGCTTGGTGGATGTCGGGGTCGTAGC